>JAJXVI010000595.1 GCA_021782195.1 bacterium
GGGCGGCGCCTCCAACGTCGCCTGGTTCCACGCTTTCGCCTTGCCACGCGACCGCGCTGTTCGACGCGATGGTGGCCGAAGGCGCACTCGCTGAGAGAGCTGTGTTCGCATCGACGCACACCCAAACCCGCGGAATCAACCCTCCCCGTGCGCCTGGCGGGCGTTCGGAAGGGAGCCGCCTGGAGAACGCGAAGTCTCGGAAATGCTTGTGCCTCCTGCATCATCGCCCGCAGTCCAACGCGCCATCACGACGTGGAATCGTATCCTTGAGCACGGTGACAATGCCCTGCAGATGCGTCAGGAGCTGATGGAGGGGGTCCGTGAACACGGCTTGATGTACGGGTCCCGTCCGATCTCGACGTTCCTGCGTCCCCGTTTTATCGACGTGACCACGTGGCAGCAGGCTCGCCGTGTGGGGGCGCGGATTCACGTCGGCCTTTCGCGGATGATGAAGTCGCTTGCGTGCGATCCTGCCACGCTCGAGTTGCTCGGGATTCGTGACCGACTTGCCGACATCGTGCGCGACTCGGGCGCAGTGGACGAAAACCTTTATTTTGTCCGGCTCGACGGTTTTCTCGAAGCTGGCGTGCTGCGTTTTGTCGAGTTCAACGCCGACAGCCCGGGTGGGGCTGCTTTCGTCGACATATTCGCGGACGTATACGCGAAGCTCCCGGTTTTTCGCGAATTTGCCTCGGCGGTGCCGCTCTGGCGCCGTCCGAGCATTCCCATGATGGTCGCGGCCGTTGCAAGGGCTGCCCGTGGATGTGGTCGTCAGGACCCGCGCGTCGCCGTTGTGGACTGGGCGGAGGTCGCGACGGTCAATGAATTTCATATCATTGCGCGCGAGCTCGAGCGCAACGGGTTTCCAACCGTTGTCTGCGATCCGCGAGAGATGGAGATTTGCGGTGATCGCCTCACGGTCAGGGGACTGCCCGTCGACATCCTGATAAAACGGGTCCTTGTGACCGATCTTGCAACGCGTCACGAAGATTCAGCGGTGCTCTGCGAGGCTTTGCGTCGTCGCCTGGTGGTGTCGTTAAACCCTCCAGCGTGTCAGGCCGTGACCCCCAAGAGTTTATTTGCCCTGTTCTGGGAAGGCCGTTTCGATGGTGTGCTCGGGGAGCGTGCTCGTGCAGTCTGGGAGCGTCATCTGCCGCTTACAATGCGTGTACGCGAAGCGAAAGTTCGCTACAAGGGAGACCAGATCGACGTCGTGTCGTACGTGGCTGCGAACCGGGAGCGGCTGGTTCTCAAGCCGGCCGACGGTTGGGGTGCCGACGGGGTCCTTCTGGGCTGGAAGGCGACCGAATCGCAGTGGCGCGAGGCTGTTCAAAAGGCTTTGCTTGCGGGCGATCACGTGGCACAGGAGCGTATCGCGATTCCCCTCGAGGATTTTCCCGATGCCGACGAGGGCGCGTTGCGCTATCGCACGATGCGAACCGAGGTCTCCCCGTATACGTTCTATCCGGGAACGGTTTGCGAGTGCCTCGCAAGATTGTCGACGAACGATCTGATGAACGTGAAGACGGGGGGAGGCGTGGTCACGACCTACGTGGTGGCAGACTGATGCGCGGACGCATTGTCTTTAACGGCAACTTTCCCGATCCGGCAGGTCTCGTCGAACGTGTGGCCCCGTGGCTGCTGGAGTCGCGCCATCAGGATCCCGACGTGCGTGAGCATCGCAAGGTGCTGCTCGTCACGGCGGGCTGGGAGGCTGACGAGTATCGCGAAGAGCACGTGAAGGATGCCATCTATGCACTCGGCATTTCTCCGGCCGTGGTGGGAGGCCACGACGAGAACGTGCAGAACCTGTCGGCCTGGCACGCCTACGCCGAGTTCTGTGCGCGTGAACCGGCCCTTGCCGCGCGCTGGCAGGCTCGCGAACGTCTGATCGAGAGTACGCGCGACCTGTACCTCGAGAAGAATGGGTTCTATACCGCGCTCTTGCGTCGTACCCTGGCGCATCTCCGAGACGTTTCCCCAGGACTTTCTCTCGCCGACGTGCTCGAACCGGATGCGCTGGCGAGCGGCACGCCACCGCCCTCATTCGACGACGGCTCGTTGCTTGCGCGCTTTCTGGCGGGTAGCCTGCAGGAATTGATCTCCGCGCTCGGCGGCAACGACGCACGAATGAGCGCGTTGCTACGTGAACTCGATGAGCATTTTGCTGTTGCAACCGGACTGCACTACAACGACACCTGGCTCGAACTCCGAGCAGGTCTGCAGCAGCGGCTCCTATCTGCGAACTCCGTGCTGCTGTTTGGTGGACAGTTGGGCGTGCTTCATCGCTGCCTGGGCTTCTTTCGACTTGGCGCGACGTTCATCGAGGCATTGCGTCGAGGCACGTCGTTTTTTGCGGTATCCGCGGGTGCCCTCCTGCTCTGCGATCGTATCATCGTCTATAACGACTTTCCTTCGGAATTCGGTCCTCGTCGCGAATTCCAGCTCTTCGATCGGGGTGTGGGGATGGTTGCCGATCTGCAGATATTCCCGCATTGCATGGACCGTATCCAGACCGACGATGCCGACAATCTGGCCTATCTTGCTCATCGGTTAGGATTTCCCTCAGGGGTTGGAGATAGCCCCCGTCGCCGTCTCTGCGTGGGACTCAACGAGGAGTCATTCCTGCTTGTGGAACCCGTTGAGTCGAGTGACGGGGCCGGGGTTCGCGCGACCTCCGTGGGACGTCGGGATGGCGTCTATCTCTTCGATGCGCGTGGGCGCAAGGTGCGATGCGACCACGCGCAGGCCGTGACTTTTCGTGGGTAGGGCGCCCCTGGCGGGTCAGGTCTCGAGCGCTTCCCTGGGGATGACACTCCTCGGCCTCGGTGGGGCGGCGGTCGCCCTGGGGGAGGGGGTGATTTGTCTGATCATTGTCTCGCCCATGTTCTTTGTGG
>JAJXVI010000596.1 GCA_021782195.1 bacterium
TTGTCGAGTGGGAGGCTGAGGGGGCCATCGTCCGCGACCGTCACGGACGGGAGTTCATCGATGGCATGACCTTTGGTGGCGTTTTTGGCCTCGGCCACCGAAATCCTCGCGTTGTGGAAGCAGTCAAGCAGCAGCTCGACCGTATGCCTCTCTCCACACGAGCTGCATTCAATCGGCCGCAGGCAGAGCTCGCACGTCTTCTTGCACAGGTCACCCCGGGCGATCTGCACTACTCTTTTATCTGTTCCTCCGGAACTGAATCGATCGAGGTTGCGCTGAAGCTGTCCCGGTTGACCACGCATCGTCCCCAGATCATCAGCATGACCAACTCCTTCCACGGCATGTCGATCGCCTGCTCCACGGTTTCCGGCGTGCCATACTGGCGTGATGGCTTCTTCCCGCTGCTCGACGGTTGCACGCTCATTCCCTACGGGGACATTCAGGCGCTTGAAGCGACCATCGGTCCGAAGACTGCTGCGGTTCTGCTGGAGACTGTGCAGGCAGCCAGCGGTTGTACCGTTCCGCCTCCTGGATATGTGAAGGCGGTGCGTGAACTGTGCGACCGACACGGTGCGCTTATGATCGTGGATGAAATCCAGACTGGCTTTGGCCGTACGGGAAAGATGTTTGGAGTGGAGCACGAGGGCGTAGTTCCCGATATCATGTGCCTTGGGAAGTTCCTGGGAGGCGGGGTTCTCGCGATAGGTGCCACTGTGTTCAACGAGCGAGTTCACCGTGCCTCGATCATGCGTCCGAATTTCAACAACACGACCTTTGGCGGGAATCCGCTGGTTTGTACGGCCGCTGTGGCTGCAATCCGCACGGTCCTTGATGAGGATCTTGTTACCCGTAGTGAACATCTTGGATGGCGCCTGCGAGCCGGTCTTGACCGCTTGAAGGAAAAATATCCGAGGGTGGTCGTAGATCTGAAGGGCCGCGGGCTCATGCAGACGTTTGTCGTTGCTGATCCACGTCAGGCCCTTCCCCTGACTCTTCACCTCGTGCAACAGGAGCGACTCCTTCTTTTCTCTCCGGCTCACACACCGACCATGTTCCGTGTAAATCCCCCGCAGATTGTGGATGAAGCCTTCATTGACGACATGCTGGCGCGCATCGACCGCAGTCTTGATGCGGTTGCGAAGATGTCTGGTGACGACCTCAATCAGGCGATGATGGAGATCCAGCGCGTTGTCAAGGAGCGTCAGGACGCACACGGAGTTCTTGCATAGTCTGCACCCGGTGGCAAGCTCGTTACGCCGCGGTACCCGCTCGCTTACATTGCTGTGGACTGCCTGCCGCGGGCGCTCGTCCCGTGGGGTGCCGCACGAGCTGATGGCTTGATGGGCAATTGTTGAAGGTCCCACGTTTGCCTGACCGGCACAGGCGCTATCACCTCCGCCGGAGTGATGGCACTGTCTCGATGGATCTTGCAGAGTCTGTGACTGTCCTCGTCACCCATCCGGTCAGGCGGTGACCATGCCGACGGGATTCACGTTCACGCGTGGGGCGATCTCGTTCCACGACAGGACCACCAGGTTCGGGAACGATCGATCAGTCAGTTTCTTGATGGCCGGTCGGATTTGCGGCGCGCACAGGACGATCGGTTGCAGGCCACGATCCTGCAGCTTCTGCACTTCCTGACCGAGCGCCTGAAGGATCGCCTGCCCGATGTTCGGATCGAGTGCGAGGAAGGAGCCCATTTCAGTGCGTTGGACCGACTGAGCGACCATCTGCTCGATCTGTGGGTCAAGGGTGATGACGTTGATCACACCCTCGTTGTTCATGTACTCTTTGCAGATTGAACGGGCCAGTTGCACGCGCACACACTCAGTCAGGACCTCAGTATCCTTGGTCATCTGCACGTTGTCGGCCACAGTCTCGAGTATCGTGACCAGGTCGCGGATTGATACGCGTTCTTTCACGAGGTTCTGGAGGATTTTCTGGACCTCGCCAAGTGACACCTGATCTGGGATGAGTTCCTTTACCACGGCCGGGTGCGTCTTTTTGACTGTGTCGACAAGTGCCTGCACCTCTTGACGACCGAGGAGGTCGGAGGCGTGAGTTCGGACAACCTCTGTAAGCTGAGTGGCAATGACGCTTACAGGGTCAAAGATCATGCACCCCAGTCGTTCAGCTTCGCCGCGTTGCTCTGGTGAGATCCATACCCCGGGCATCCCGTAGGTGGGGTCGAGCGTCTTCGTGCCGCGCAGATTCTTCAGCTTGTCCTCGGGGCCAATGGCAAGAAATTGATTGACCATCACCTCGCCGTTGGCGACCTCGATCTCCTTGATCTTGATGCAGTAGGCGTTGGGTTTAAGCTGCAGGTTGTCGCGAAAGCGTACACCGGGCACGACGATGCCGAGTTCCATGGCGATGTGGCGACGAATGGAGGTGACGCGCTCGAGAAGTTTTGCACCCTGGTTCGGGTCTACGAGTGTGAGCAGTCCGCGTCCGACCTCGAGCGAGATCGGATCCACCTGCATCAATTGCACGACACTTTCTGGTCGCTTTGTCTGCTCGCTCTTCTGTTGCTCCTGCTGCGCGGTGGCCTGTACGGCGACTTCCACCTGCTTTTTGTCGAGCTTTCCGCCGACGAACCAGAACAGAACCGAGAGGAGACCGAAAGCCCACCACGGCAGTGCAAACAGACCGAGCAGGCCCAGCAAAGAAAGAATTCCCATGAAGCCTGATGCGACCTTGAGGGCCATTGGTTGCGCCGTGACCTGCTTCACGACGTCTTCACCGAGGTTGGCTTCAGAGGCTGCGCGGGTCACGACCATACCCATCGAGGTCGACATCAGGAATGCCGGCAGGGTCGTCACCAGACCGTTCCCGATTGACAGGATGGCGTAGGTGTTGAACGCTTCGGCCGCACTCATCTGATGATAGAGAATG
>JAJXVI010000597.1:0-2293 GCA_021782195.1 bacterium
CGACGTGGCGGCCCGTTTCAATGTCGACCCGGACGGGTACAGTTGACACGGTTCCGGTTGTCTGGTGGGGATACTGCGGCGCCCGTACGGCGTGATGGTGCCGCGTGTGGAGGTGACAGCGGTCTTGCACCCGATGCAGACTACTGCAAGTTGCGTACGGCGTCATCCGCCACGGTGAGGAAGGCGTAGAGAAGCGACGCTGCAGATTGTAACGCGGTGCGTATGACCCCTCGCCGTGGCACGCTGTGGGGACGGGAGTGGCGTCCGTGCTGGCATTCAGCAGCGGATGCGGGGTGGAAGGGGGGCTGGGTGAGAGGGCAGAGCCCAGGCCGGTCGAGACACGAGTTGAATGCTTTCGGGTGGTGTGGACTATTGCCCATAGGGTGTCCGTCCTATGGTTGCGCAATCTTCATCATGTTTATATAAACATATCACCATACAGGAATGATGGAAGCTGGCCATGGGAATCACACGCAGACAATTTATCCAGCTCGCCGGTGGAGCCGCTGCTCTCGGAGCAGGCTCCGGTCTGACCAGTCGCTGGTGGGGGCTTGATGCCGACCCCATTCCCGATCCGCACACCGATGGCGACCGGGTCGTTCCGACCATGTGCGAGATGTGTTTCTGGAAATGTGGCATCCTGGCGCACGTTGAGAAGGGACGCGTGACCAAGATTGCTGGCAATCCCGCTCATCCCCTCTCGAACGGTCGTCTCTGCCCGCGCGGTGTCGGTGGACTGGGTCTTCTGTACGACCCCGACCGCCTGACTCAACCCCTGATTCGTCGCCAGAAGCGTGGCGACCAGGTTTTCGAGCCTGTTGCGTGGGGTGCCGCGCTCGACCACGTTGCGGAGAAACTGGACCTGGTACGCAAGAAATATGGTCCTGAAGCGCTGGCGTTCTTCGTACACGGAACCGGAGGGCAGTTTCTGCAGACGCTCGTGTCGGCCTACGGCTCGCCCAATGTTGCCGAGCCAGCGTTCGCGCAATGCCGCGGACCTCGAGACGCGGGTTACGAACTCACCTTCGGTGACCCGATCGGGTCGCCAGAAGAAGTCGACATGCCGAACACCCGCTGCCTGACCCTGATCGGTTCGCACCTTGGCGAGAACATGCACAACACCCAGGTGCAGGACTTTGCCGCCGCAGTCGAACGGCACGCTTCGCTCATCGTCGTGGATCCTCGCTATTCAGTGGCCGCTGGAAAGGCGACGCACTGGCTGCCGATCAAACCCGGGACCGATATGGCGCTCCTTCTGGCGTGGATGCACGTCCTGGTGTATGAAAACCTCTATGACGTGGAGTACATCAAAAAGAACGCGATCGGCTTCGACGAACTCAAGGTGCACCTGAGAGACAAGACCCCCGACTGGGCGTTTCCCTTGACGGGGATACGTCCCGCGGTGATCGTCGAGACGGCGCGTCTGATGGCGTCTGCACGTCCTGCTTCGGTGGTTCACCCCGGACGCCACTCAGCCTGGTACGGAAACGACTCGCAGCGCAGCCGGGCAATGGCCATGATGAATGCACTGCTCGGCTCCTACGGACACAGAGGTGGAATTCCCCTGTATCCGCAGATGAACCTCAGCAGTCCGACCCTCCCTCCGTTCCCGAAACCGCGTCGGCGACCGTGTGACGCTCCGAAGGGCCACGTCTGGCCGTTTGCCGACGAGTGCACGGCGTCCGGGCTTCGCGACGCGTCGCTCCCTGGATTTGCCGATTACGACATCAAGGCCTGGATGGTCTACGGTGCGAACCTCCCGTTCACGCTGCCGGAGCCGCAGAAGACGCTGCAGGCCCTGAAGACCGTGGATTTCGTCCTCTCCATCGATGTTCTGCCCACCGAGATCACGGGCTGGGCCGACGTCGTCCTGCCGGAAGCCATCTATCTTGAGCGCCACGAGGATCTGTTCGCACCGGCTTTTCGCACGCCCTACGTTGCGCTGCGGCAACCCGTGGTGCCTCCGCCCGGTGAGTGCAAGCCAGGCTGGTGGATTGCGCGGGAACTCGCGAAGCGTCTGGGTCTCATGGCGTGGTTCCCCTGGAACGATCTCGAGGACTACATCAAGCAGCGTGCGGCGGCCAACCACCTTGACCTGGCTCGCCTGACCGAGACCGGCGTCATCCTGGGCAAGCCGCAGCCGTCCACCGTGGAAGACGGGGCC
Organism: bacterium; assembly: GCA_021782195.1. GTDB lineage: Bacteria > Vulcanimicrobiota > Xenobia > RGZZ01 > RGZZ01 > JAJXVI01. The sequence continues at coordinate 2,165 of JAJXVI010000597.1, forward strand.
ACGCTGTCGTTCGATACGCCCTCAAAGAAGGTGGAGCTCTACTCGAAGCAACTGCAGAAGGCCGGGCTCAGTCCGATGCCCGAGTATGAACCACCCGACGAGCCGCCGCCTGGAATGTTTCGTCTGCTG
>JAJXVI010000597.1:2303-2894 GCA_021782195.1 bacterium
AGAGCCCCGGTCCACACATTCTCCCGCAGTACCAACAACCGCTTGCTTGGCACGATCATGGCGGAGAATGAAGTGTGGTTGAATGCGCGTGCCGCAACGGAACTGGGCTTTGCCCAGGGCGACAAAGCGGTGCTGGTCAACCAGGACAACGTACGTTCGCTTCCTGTGTCAGTCAAGGTGACGCAGCGTATTCGTCCTGACTGTGTGTACATGGTTCACGGCTTCGGACACACCAGTCCATACCTGCACTTTGCGTATCATCGCGGAGCCAGTGACATGCAACTCATCACGCGCCAGAAGACCGACCCGGTCTGCGGTGGCACGGGAATGAGGGTCAATTTTGTCCGACTCGAGAGGGCAACAGTATGAGTCGCTATGCAATGACTGTCGACACCCGTCTCTGTGTGGCGTGCAAGGCCTGCGTGCTGGCCTGCAAGACTGAAAACAAGGTGCCGGATGGCTTTTGCCGTGACTGGCTGGTCGAGGAGGTCGACGGGGAGTTTCCGCGTCTGCGGGCCCAGAACCGTTCGGAACGGTGCAACCACTGCAGCGATGCTCCCTGCGTGGCGGCGTGTCCGACCGGCGCGAGTC
>JAJXVI010000598.1:0-616 GCA_021782195.1 bacterium
CGCCGGCTCGACCACCGCGTACCCGGTGACGTGCAGCCCCGGGTCGATCCCGACCACCCGCCCCTCGACCGGCACGGGCCCGGGGAGCTCGTCCTCCTCCGCCGGCCTCGTGGATCGTGTTGTTCTCGACCACCTGCCTTGGTCGGTGGTTCCTGTTCTAGCGGGCGACCCGGTCCCTGTCGTGTCAATCTTCCCGTCGTTTTCTCCTCGCTCGTTTGTCGATCTATCTGTCAGTTCGTTCCTCGGCTACTTTGTGGACCATGGCGTGGTATTTCACTCCTCTGACACCTACTGTGTCTCTTTGCCTGTCTTTGATGTGTTGCAGAATGTGTGTTTGCCAGCCAACGTGAGTGTGTCGTGGCTCTTGCCAGACAGTGTGTTTTCTGATGTGCGTGTGTCGCTAGGATGAACAGAGACAAACAGACAATACAGACATCATACACGTCTCCGCTCGCTGCTGGGTACATGCCCGTGATTGTCGAGGTTCCCCAGCCTGCGTGGGCTGATAGCCACGCGGGGCAGAAGTTCGATGTGTCCGAGCTGGTCGGATTCGATGAATCGAGTGGCAGTTTCGAGGAAACCGACCATAGCGATACCCAGAACAGCGAAGGAGCTC
>JAJXVI010000598.1:626-2891 GCA_021782195.1 bacterium
CTTGACTGTCTGAGGCAACAGGTTCTCGGTGCACCCGATGCGGCAATCAACAACTACCTGACGGCGGTGCAGTATGCTGCTGACGATCTGGATCATTTCCACCGAGGGGAGCTGAAAGAACGAGAGAGCGTTTCGGCTATCTGGAGCCGACTTCGTGTACACACCGACCCGTTTAAGGAATTGCGCGTCACCGGTGGAGACGTGCGCTTGTCTTGCATCGAAACCCAGTTGGACGACTTCCGAAAATCGATGATGCAGCGCGCCAAGACCAGCCACAAAAGACGGCGTCCGGATGACGATGATTTGGTGTTGCGGTCTCGCGAGCAGCGGATCTTCCACACCGCGTACGTCAATACGTGCCTTCCCCATATCTACGGAACAGAGTGGGCGACGTCCAGCATCCGAGTACTCAAGCGTCGCAGGGTCGACGAGCTCAGTATTGGCACACTGGTCCGAGCACCTCGTCGCTTCGGCAAAAGCTGGGCGGTCGGCCAGTTCAATGCTGTCATTCTTATCTACTGTCCGGGACTGACGATTGCGATTTTTGCCCGAACCAAACGCCAAACGGGCTGGTTGGCTGGAATCACCGTGCGGTTTATCATGATGGCCGGGAAGGGCGGCCGCATTCTCAAGTACAGTGGCGAGACATTGTTTGTCGGTATCAAGGACAAGTGGGAGTATCACAAAATCGCGTCACTCGTCCCGGACAACGAGCGGTCACGCCTTGACTACTATCCGGACGGCACAAGTGGTACGTGTTTTTTTTTTTTTTTTTTTTTTTTACTTTTTCGTTTCCGGCCAAAGGGCCGACCACAAATCGGGCACTCGGTCTGGAAGAGACGTGTGCAGTGCCACTGCAAATGCAACAGCCAGAGATGCGAAGACGGCAAAGAACGCGGCGATCCCGAACGCTTCGCCGCCTCGGGCAGCAGCGTTGGCGCGTCTTCTTGCCAGTGCTAGATCAGCTGGCGAAGGCTGGTCTACCGCGACGCATCCCATGGAAGAAAGGTATGTGCACTGCGGTAAAATCAGGCATTGTATGACATCGGTCGAGAGGGCGCACAGGCTGGCGTCTGATGGCTCGCACCCAAAGGGCGACAAGTCCGCTGTTGTGCAGTTTGGCTTTTTGGTGCATTCTGTTCGGCACGCTGTTTGGTTTGTGCAGGTTGAATCGAAGGGAGCTTCGGGCAAGAGGTGGCACAAGTACTGCATGCCAAAGGGGAATGTTTTGTTGGCGGCGTTGCAAGTGCCAGTGACCAGGTCGTAGGCGCATTGCAGGTTGGTTTGGTTCACGCAGCTGGCTTGGTTGCCGTCGTACGTCCAGCACGCCACGGTTTCTGGACTGCGTCCCGCGGTGCGACACTCGGCTTCGATCCACCAACAGCCTTCTCGGCCCATGCACTCGCCTTCGTTGGATGCGTTCAGGCACGCGGTGAGGCGGTCTTGCACGCACCGGTTGCTGAGCACGTCGAATTCACATCCCGCTGTGTTATCACAGTCGCCCGGGGAGGTGGCGTTGCATGCGGCGTCTGCAGTCGACGGTCGGCGATCTATGCACCGTGTCTTCCACAAACACGAGCGTCCAAATTGGCAGTCCACGCTGGTTCGGTTGGCGCACAGCGGCGGGATCTCCATGCAGCAGGCCTGGGTGGAGTCCCACCCGAAGCCGGAGTCGAAGCACTGCATCGGAGTCAAGGTACCGTTCATGCAAGTCTCTGCATGGGCGAATAGAAACAAGGACAACAAAATGCCAATAGTCTGAAACGGGTGTGTGACTTGCATGTCAGGCCATGACCGAGCTGAAAGAGCTGCTACTGCGAGATCCGCGATTCCTGTCGCTCGTTGGTTCCGATAAACCCAGCGTCGCCTTTCTTGCAGGCTGTCTGCTGGCGCTTCGGGACGGAGGATTGCTTGCCCAGTGCAAGTTTATCTGTGCGACCGGTCTTGCGCAAGTCGTCAGTGCTCAGCTCTTGGATGCAACAGTCGGGCTTTCGTCAAGCGACGAAAGATCGACGAGAGACACCGATGCTTGTTGGACGAAGTTGATTGCTCATACTGCGTCAAATGAACCAGACCTATTTGTCACTAATGTGCTGTTACCTCTGCGTGACTTCTGCCTCTCCAGTCAAGATGGCGAGTGGTGGAAGTGCGCGATCAAGAGCCCCAAGCAATACCTGACTACAACCTCGCCGATGACCGTCGCGCAGTTGCTTCGGACGCGATTCCACAACAGGGGCCTTCGAGATTTCGTGTCTTCTGTCTCCT
>JAJXVI010000599.1 GCA_021782195.1 bacterium
CCGAAGGCCCCCCCCCGAAGCGTCCCCTCCTCGCCTGCAAGGCGGGTTCGACAGCGGGTCGCGGCGCGCCGGGGATGAAGGAGGGAGCATAGAGCAGGGCGAAGCGCCGGCCTGACTCACGGCCCCGCGCCATGGCACGGGGCCAGTTCTTTGTGAGGGAGGACGAACACCGATGGCACAACCCGACCCGGAACTCGGGGAACAAAAGGCCCAGACACCCGGCCGACCAGGCCATCTCCCCGTCGGGGAGCACGCAGAGACCTTCACGGTTCTGCCTGACGTGGAGGTCCCCACACTGCCCGACGACGCCACGCCAGAAGAAAGAGACCTGCACTGGTACACGCACGTCTATCAGGGCAACCGCATGCCACAGTTGACGTTTCGTGCCGTCGCGATGGGCGCGATCCTCGGCATGGCCATGTCCATCTCAAACCTCTACACAACGTTGAAGGTCGGCTGGTCGTTCGGCGTGGCCATCACGGCGTGCGTGCTCTCCTACATCATCTGGGGCTCAGTCCGCAAGGTCAGCGGTGGGCGCATCAGCCAGATGAGCATCCTCGAGAACAACTGCATGCAGTCGACCGCGTCCGCGGCCGGCTACTCCACGGGCGCAACGATCTCCACGGCGTTCGGCGCGCTCCTCATTCTCACCGGCCATCATCAGCCGTGGTGGGTGGTCGCCAGTTTCACGCTGGCAACGGGCGCGATGGGCGTGTTCCTGGCCATTCCCATGAAGCGACAGATGATAAACCAGGAGCAACTCCCCTTCCCTTCCGGAATCGCCGCCGCCACGACGCTTCGCAGCCTCTACAGCGAAGGAGTGGAGGCCATCCGCCAGGCGTACGCGCTTGTCATCGCCCTCCTGTCGGCGGCCGTCGTGGGAATTCTCAACACTCCGGCCAACCAGTTCGTGGGGCTCGAAAAGTTCTTCAACTTCATGAAGACAAAGCTCTTTCCCATCAACCTGCCCGACCAGGTCCCCGAGAACGGCTTCATGACAGTGGGCGGCAAGCCGATGCTGGGCTGTGGCTTCGAGCCCAGCGTGCTCCTGATCGGAGCGGGGATGATCGTCGGGATGCGGGTTTCGCTGTCGATGCTCTTTTCGTCAGCCCTGCTCTACTTCGTGCTCACGCCCTACCTGGCCGGCCTTGACGCGGCCAACGCCGGGCACGCCGGATACGTGGCTTCGATCCCTTTGATCGGGGGGGGAACCCTCCTGGCCCCGCCCCGCTGGGCGCTCTGGGGCGGCACGGCCATCATGGTCTGCGCCAGCCTGATGTCGCTTGCACTGCAGTGGCGGACAGTCGTCCGCACGTTCCAGCGAATTCGTCCGAAACCAAACGCGCCCAGCACGCTTGATGCCGATACCCAGGCACGCATGGCGGAGATCGAAGTGCCGGGTTCGTGGCTCGTGGCCGGCATGATTCCAATCACCATCGCGCTGCTGCTCATTCAACTGCTGGCTTTCAAGATCGCGCTCTGGGCAGGCCTCATCGCCGTGATCATGTCGTTCCTGCTTTCGCTCGTGGCGTGTCGGGCAACAGGTGAGACCGATACCACCCCGGTGGGTGCAATGGGCAAGGTGATGCAGCTTTTGTTCGCGGTCATTTCCCCGGGCCAGATCACCCCCAATCTGGTATCGGCAGGCGTGGCAGCCAACAGCGCCAGTTCGTCCGCCGATCTGCTCACCGACCTCAAGAGCGGCTATCTCCTGGGTGCAAATCCGCGTCAGCAGTTCCTGGCCCAGTTCTACGGCATCTTCTTCGGCACGCTCGTCATCGTACCGGCCTGGTACCTGATGATTCCGAACAAGGAAGCCATTCAAAAATACCCGCTACCCGCCACGTATATGTGGGTTGCGGTTGCGCGACTGCTCCAGCACGGGTTCGGCTTCCTGCCGGAAAGCGCGATTGTCGCCGCAGTCATTGGCGGCCTCATCGGCTGTCTGATACCGGTGCTCGAGGCGCTGTTTCCGAAGGCACGACCGTACCTGCCAAGCGCAATGGGACTCGGTCTTGGCTGGGTCGTCTTCTTCAGCAACGCACTCTCGTTCATGATCGGCGCGACCATCGCGTGGGTCTGGAGCAGGATCAACAAGAAGGGTCAGGAGTCGTACAACGTTCCAATTGCGTCGGGAATGGTGGCGGGTGAGTCGCTGATGAAGGCGCTCCTGGCCATGCTGGCGACAGGTATCGGACTCCTCTGCAACCACGCCTTCTTCGCTCAGACCGCTGATTTCACGCACAGCGGACACGTCGACAGGGCCTACGTCGACGTTGACCGTGGGGATCCGTACGTAGAGGGTGACATGAAGGTCGTGATCGACGGCCCGGATGGGAAGCCTCTCCAGTTCCTCCTGGCAACGGGCGACGGAAAGACGGAGCTCAAGTCCTCCGCGCCCCTCGACGGCGATCCTTTCGGGCAAGGCGGAGGACTGGTGGTAACGTCAACGGGGGGAACGCCAGCGCTGAGTGTCCAGGCAAGCCCCAACACTCCGGCCAGTCACACGTGGGTGTGGAACGCAGACAAAAAGGCGATGATTGACCAGGTCGCGCCGAAGCCTTCTCCGCCACCATCTGAGTAGGAACGACCGGGTCCGGGCGACGCACACCGCGTCGGTCGGGCCGGGCAACCGGGACCCCGGTCGGATCGAAAAAAAGCCTGTGCAGCGGAACGCCTCCGCCGCACAGGCTTTCTCTGATGACCCGGGCTCGACCGAGCCTCACATGAGGGAAAAGGTGCGATGCCAGGTTGGAAGGGTGAGACGGAGAAGTTGCGCGCCCGTCGAGGTCCGTTTCGCCCGGGGGTCGGGGTCGCCCGAAGCCCGGATGGCTACCTTGCCCGCAAAACCGCCCCGACCTCGAATACGCTCCGATG
>JAJXVI010000013.1:0-8254 GCA_021782195.1 bacterium
TCTGTCGTAACAGCAAAGTCTCTCATCACGAGAACCGCAAACGCGAGCAGGGTTGTGGATGGCTCAGGGAACACGACCGCTGGCGGTGACGTGTGTCGCAGTAAGCGATATCTGCCGCGTTGCGAAAAGACTATCCGAATCCGGACGGTCCGATACGGCGTGAATGCAATGGTGCGCTTCTGCTTCTCCGCTGCGCTTTCTCGCTTCCGCGCTCCTCCTCCGCAGTTTGCTCAACAGGACGCACACTCATCCGCCGCGAAGAACTCTCTGACAGCTGAGTTCGCGCATGAACAGAATAGAAGGGGAACATCTCTTATGTTTTTCTTGAGCTCACTTGAGGAACGTTTTCGCGATCGCCTCGTTTCACGGCGACGCAGATGGAGCAGAACGGCAGCCCTGCTTTCGTTGGTCGTGGTGGTGGGCGTCCTCCTCGCGGGCTGCGCATCAGGCGTGGCAGGCACTGGAGCTGGGACGACTTCCATCCTTGGGCTTTCCCTCCTTGCGATCACCCTGACCGGCTTTCTGGCCGGCTGCGGCGGAGGGGGAACCAGCACCGGATCTTTCACTACCGGTCAGGCGTCAGGCACCACTTCCACGACGACGACCACCACTACCCCCGCCACGCTTCCAGCCACTGGCTTGCGTTTTGTGACGTCACTTCCTGGCACCGCTCAACGCTCCAGCTTGCTGGGTGTGGCCGCGACCGTCCTCGCGCCGGTCACGGTGGCGGTCGTGGATGCCACCGGCAAGACCGTGACCAGTGCCACCAACGCCATCACGATTTCGCTTGACCAGAATCCAGCCCACGCAACCCTGACCGGCACGCTGACCCGCAATGCCGTAAGCGGGGTCGCGACCTTCAACGATCTGAAAATCAGTCTGGGCGTGCCCGGCTACACCTTCAAGGCCGTTGCCGCCGGGCTTGCGTCCGGTCTCAGCACCTCCTTCACGGTCGGTGCGTTGCCTCTGGCGTATCAAACCCCGCTGCCGACCACGGTGGTCACTGGGGCGGTTGATCTCGTGAGTGCCGACTTCAACGGTGATGGCAATCCAGACCTTGGAAGCGCCGGCCCCGTTGCGGCTCAGGTCGAACTGGGCAACGGCAACGGTACCTTCAGTGGGCCGCAAAATCTCTCTACCAACGGCGAGCCTTATTCGCTTGTCGCCGGTGACTTCAATGGCGATGGTAAGTCCGACGTTGTGGTGGGTTCCTACATTACAAGCAACCTCAGTGTCATGCTTGGCAACGGTGACGGCACTTTTGCCGTGGGAGCCAACGTAGCAGCTTCCCGACCTGCCACGATGGCGGTGGGCGACTTCAACCACGACGGGAAACTCGACCTGGTGACGGCCAGTTCCTACCGTGGCCTCGTCCAGGTCTTTCTTGGCAATGGGGATGGCACTTTTGCCGCTCCTATCAACATCGCCGTGCCTGCAGTGCAGATCGTGGTGGGAGACTTCAACGGCGATGGGAATGAAGACATCGCCACCGTCGGCGGGTCGCTGGCGAATTCAGCGTTTGTCTGTCTGGGCAACGGGAACGGTACATTCAAAGCACCTGTCGCGATGGCAGCCGGATCGTTTCCCCAGTCGCTGACGGCTGCTGACTTCAACGGCGATGGCCATCTTGACCTGGCCGTGGTGGACGGATTGGGGAGCCAGGTGTCGGTCTACCTGGGCAATGGGGACGGCACTTTCAAGAGTCCAACTGACATCGCGCTCGCGCAGGCAACGGAAGTCGTGGCCGCGGACATGAACCTCGACACCATGGCCGATCTTGTCGTGACCGAGGGCAACGGGCAGGATTCCATTCTGCTGGGCAACGGCGATGGCTCCTTCCAGGCTCCGTACACGATTGCAGTGGGTCTGACCACGTCCGATTCATATGGACTCGTCGTGGATGACTTCAACCACGACGGTCGTCCCGACATCGCGCAGACCCAGCAGTCCTTGCCCACGCTGTACACCATCCTGCACCAGTAGGCAGCAGGCGGGAACACGCCATCGCCTCCTCGACGGGCGCGTTCCCCGCATCTGTGCGGGGAGACGCACACGCCCCCCACATGTGCGGGGACGGGGACGGGGAAGCGAGCGCCCCCGCGTACGGTGCAGGCGCTCTTGTAATTCGCGGACGAGCGACGCGGTCTACGCTGCGTTCGGACGGTTCCGCGGGTAGCGCACACGACGCGTCGCCGAGAGGAGCAGCACCGAGGGGAGCGCGACCAACCAGGCGGACGGCTCTGGAAGGGTCATGTCCTGGGTGATCTGGGCGCCACTCAGGGCCACGCTGTACACGTGGACGTTCTGGATGTAGGCGCCGGTGGCCCAGTACTGCGAAGGGAGCGTGCTGTCCCCGCCACCGATGTAGAAATTCGTGCCGGCCGCGGTGTTGAGAGACAGGTTTCCTCCAGTGCGGCTGACGATGGCCACGAGCGAACCGTTCACGTACATGGCCTGGGCGCCACTCGAAGTCTGCTCGACCGCGATATAATACCACGTGTTCAGGGAAAATGAGCCACCGTAAAATCCGGTGCCGTCACAGTCGAAGTAGAGTTGATCCTGGTACTGGCCGATCTGGAAAGCCTGGTCGGGCACCGCGGCCCCGTAGGCGGCCCAGTAGGTGTCCTGGCTGCCGCTGTAGCTCGTTGCGTCGATCCAGAGAGAGACCGTTCTCGCCGCTGCTCCCGTGGGAATGTTTGTTGATGTCGCGGACAAGCGCGTTGTCCCGTTGAAGTAGAAGGCCTGCTGTCCGGAATCGCCCGGAGCGTAACCACCCGTGTAAGTGCCGTTGTTGGTTCCCGTGGCGTCTGCCGCCGTTCCATTTCCGCTCCAGTTGGACACGAGCCCGGCCGGAAGCGCGCTCGCAGGCATCAGCGCAAGCCACCAGACAAGGACACCAACACATACCGTGAGCACGGCTCGTCGTACCGAGCGTTTCATCTTCTGTTTTCCTCCGACCTGACTTCGGTGCGCGCGGACGCCCCGGCGCCTCTTCTCCATTACCTTCTCCAGCGTGGATTGGAGAGCCTTTTTGTGTGCCAGTTTATCGTGGTGGCGGGCGGTTGCGCTTTTCTCGCAACGCTTACACGATCACCACGGCGTCCGCCCCGTCCTGCGTTACCGTCCCCTGCCCGCAGATCTCGATCGCGCCCACGCAGCGGCGGCACAGCGTGTAGAAGCGCACGCTGTCCTCCGCCTGGTCGATCAGGCGTTCCACGCGAGCCTTCATTTTCAGATACAGCCGCTCGTCAAGAACGCATTCATAGACGCTCATTTGCACGCGCCGTCCGTAGCCGAGCAGCACTTTCGCCACGCGCGTTCGCCTGTCGTCGTCCGAGATGTCGTAGGATATCACGATGTACACGCGCTCTCACCGCTCCTCTCCCTCGTCCGCCCCTCGTCCCGCGCTCGTTCTGCGCGCCAGTCCCGCGTGCGCGTCCCCGCGCCAGGGGCACGGCCTCGCCTTGCGCACTTCGCCCTGACGTGCGCGCGGCCTGCCTCGGCCGCGTCCCCTCCCCGTCTAACGCACCAGGAACGACGCATACGACTCCTCCTCCTTGAGGTGGCGCGCGAGCCGCCGCGCCTGCTCCAGGCACACGTCCCGCCACTCCAGCGTCACCCCCAGCGGCCCGTACACCACGCGCTGCCGCAGCGTCGCCTCGTAGATCGCGATCCACTTGCGCACCGACTCGCGCTTGAGCAGCACCGGATACGACTCGCGCGACGGCGCCTCGTCCTCGTCTCCGCCCAGTGCGTCGGGCAGCTCCATTCCCGTGCGATACTCGAAATCGTCCGGCACGATCTGTCCGCGGTTCACCACGCGCAGCACCGTCGCATCCACCAGCAGCGGACGGAACTCTTCCATCAGATCGAGCGCGAGCGAAGGCTTGCCGTTGTCCGGCGCGTGGAGGCACCCCAGGTACACGTCGAGTCCGACCACTTGTACGGCCGCCGTGATCGTTCCCAGCAACATCATGTAGCCGAAACTCAGCAGGGCGTTCAGCGCGTCTTTCGGGGGGCGACGCGACCTTCCCCCGAAAGGAAACCCTTTGGCTTTTACGAGATCGCCGAAGCAGCCGAAATAGGCCGCGGCGGCCGCCCCCTCCAGTCCGCGCACCTCGTCGAGCGTCTTTGCCGTGTCGAGCTGGCCGGCGGCGTAGCGGATCCGGTGCATGGCCGACTCCACCGCATCCGAGGGGGACACGCGGTGGTGACGTCGCAGCACCGTGCGGCAGTTCAGGAGCTTGCCCGAGACGATGCGCCGCGCCAGTTCAATCGCGAAGGCGCCGTCCTCTAAATGGCGAAACTGCGCGCGGCGCAGGTCGATGTTTCGCCCCTCGGCGGCTACGAGGCGTCCACGCAGCCTTCCGCCCATGGTCAGGAACACGGTGTCGATGCCCTCGTCGAGCAGAAAGGAACGCACCGCCGGGCTCAGTTGCGCGCGCCCGAACACCAGCACCTGCTTCAACTGATAGCCGTAGACTGCGTTTACGACCCGTCCGCTGCGCCAGATCTCGATCTGCTCGCCGTTCTTGCGCAAGTACGCGTCCGGATCGGTGACGTAGAGGACTGACACGCGGTTACACCTCGAGCTGGAAGTTCGGGGCGCCGGCCTCGTCGCGGATTCGGCGCACCTTCCCGAGCGGCGTGTCGAAATGGTCCACCCCGGCCGCATCCAGCATTTCACCAAGTCGCGCAGCGCTCGTGTCGTAGAGGTGCTGTGCGTCGTGGAGCGACTTGTGGGCGCGCAGGAAGTCCTGCACGATGCCCTCGAGTCGAAGCGCCTGAACGTCGGGCGGGCCGGGGCCGTCGTGGTGTTCGATGTGCAGGATTGGCGTGGGATAGAGGCCCGCCCCCGGGTCGAACTGGCAGTCACAGGGGACGAGCGAGGTCACGTGCGGAATTTTCGCACGAATCTTCGGACAGCTCATGGGGTTGCCGCGCAACCGCGACTTCATGCGCATGGAGGGGTCGACCCCGGGGCAGCGTCCCAATACGGCATTCACCGCCTGCGGGCCGCTCGGGATGTGGCCCACCGTGTGGACCAGCACCAGCGCTTCCTCGTGGCTCAAGTGGCGGTCTATCTCGCTCTTGCGAACGAGCTCGCGCAAAGTCGCGCAGCGCGTCAGCACGGTCTGGAGGTCGAAGTCGGTCTCGGGACGGTACTCCACCGTGTGCGCCGTCGCGCGGGCTTCGTCGAACGGCGGACCGTCGCCGTCGTCCTGGCCGTCGTCGTCGTGAACGCGCGGGAACCGCGTGTCGAGCATCGCGTGGACGGCGTCGTGCTCGGTACGACGAATGGCGAGCAGATGTGCGGCGCCGTCCTCAATGCGGACGCCCTGGGGATCAAGCCAGGCGCTCCTGCGCCCGCTGCGACGGTGGATGCCCATCGGCAGCTTGATCAGGTTTCCCAGCGCGTCGAGCCGAATCGCGGCCTGTTTTGGAAAACGCTCCACCGACACGTCGTGCGGCGGCGACCCCGCGCGTTCGAGGAGCGCGTCGGTCAGCAGGCGCGCGAAGCGGCCAGGCAGAGGGGTTGCGAAGAAGACCCAGCAGTGGATGCCTTTGAACCCGCTGTCCTCGAGGTAGACGTGCACGCCGCACTCGGCGCCGGCGTCGGCGATGCTTCCCGCGTACTCGAGCATGCGTACCATCGCGGTGCGCCAGACCGGACTGTCGGGGCCGGCACGGTCAACCACGGGTTTTGTGAGGTCGAGGTCGATGGCCGCGAAGTTCACGGTGTTGTCGGCGCGCAGAGGATAGATGCCGACGGTGTGGCTGCCGAGGAGGTGTCGCTGGGCCACGTCGTGCGTGAACGGTTCGCGTACTGGCGTGTATCCCGACTCGCCGTTGGCGCCCGCGTACTGGCGCGCGTAGACGCCCTCGCGTCCGCCAAAAATGGAGACGAAGCGCGCGACCACGGCGTCGGATGGCAGGTCGGCCGAGTCTTCGGTTGCGGATGCACTGCGAGCAGCCTCGCGGACGCGCGCTTTGAAGCGGCGGTCGTTTGTGGCGCGCAGCGCGTTTTCGAAGACGTCGCGGGCGTCTTCGTCGCGCCCGAGTTCGGTGAGGAGCAGTCCGAGCTCTTCCCAGGCGTCGGCGTCGGACGGCACCCGTTCCGTTACCGCGCGCCAGCACTTCACCGCGCGCTCCGGACGGCCCGCGTCGTTGTGCACCTGCGCGAGACGCCGCAGCAGCTCGACGTCGGACGGATCGTCGCGAAATGCCAGGTTCAGCTCGTACGCGAGGAGCGGGCCGTGTCCCGCCGCTTCCGCGAGGTCGGCGAGGCGGCGGTGAAAGTCGGCGTCGTGGATGTCTACCGACGACAATGCGGAGAGCGCCCGTACGGCGTCGTCTTTGCGGCCGTTCGCGACGAGTTCCTCGATTTCCCTCACCTGCACTTGCGTGTCCATCGGTCGCCTCCCTGTGTGAGTCGGCTGGCTGTGCGGGGGATGCGGGGGATGCGGGGGATGTGCTGGGATGGATGTAGCGTTACATTGAGCGTGGAGGGGGTTGTCGTGTTCCCTGCTCCGAACTGACCGGGCCGTGGACTCCCTGGATCAATGCCACTTCGATGGCGGCGCCTCCTGCCTCTTTGCGTGCGTGCGAACAGGGACGTTCGGTGGGACGCGGGAGCCTGAGGAGGGAACTTTCTTTAAAGACGCGAACAACGCGCTATGTCGTGCTCGTCACAAATGAAAGGGCTCCTTCCATGGGTTTCTTGAGCAAGTCTCGCATGCGCTTTGCTTTCATTGCACTCTCTCTTCTCCTCACCATCTCCATGCGCGCGGCTCTCGCGCTACCGGCGGGTCTTGTTGTTGATTACACGGGCAACGGCACCGCCAACGACACGACGGGCACCTACAATGCCACATTCACGGGCAGTTATGTGGCGGGGATGAACGGTCAGCAGGCCTTCAACCTCTCGAATGGAAACTTCAGCGCGCCCCAGGCCGAGCTTCCGAGCGGCGCGTCGTCGCGAACCATGAGCTTCTGGATCAATCCTCAAGCCGACGCAACCGCCGTGTACGGTGGCCTCGGTTACGGTGGATCCACCTACGACAGCCAGTTCGACCTGTATTACAATACGGTGGCCAACCAGTGGAGCTACTACACCAGTTATTGGGGCGCATACCAGATCGCATTCAATCAGACCGGCTGGAGTTTTGGAGGGCCGACCCTGACGCCAGGCCAGTGGTCCTACCTCGCGGTGACCTTCAACGGCAGCCTCGTGAGCATCTACCTGAACGGCAACCTCTACGTGTCCAGCGGTCTGGCCGGCGGCGCGAACGGCACCATCAACACGACGGTCTCATCGGGTACCTTGAATGGCCTGTCGGCGCCTGAGTACCTCCAGAACATCCACATCTACAACACCGCCCTCACGACGACCCAGATCCAGCAGGACTATCAGGCCAGCCTTCCCGAGCCGTCCATGCTTTCCCTTGATTTGATGGCGGCGATGCTGGTCGTGGTTGCCGTTGCCCCTCGTCGTCGCAACGTCACCCACTGATGACCTGGCCTGTCGTGCTTTGAAGCGGATGGATGGCGTGCGGCGAGCCCCACGAAAGAATCTGACCCGGGGTGCGTTGCCGGTGGGGAAACAAGAATGCCCTGCTCCCCTCTCAGTGAACAGGGCATCCGCACTGGTATCCTCGTATGACGCAGGACTTGTACGTCGGTTACGTGTGGCGACTCACGGGCGTCATGGTCATGAGATGCGTAGCCGGATGGCATCGACTGCAAGCAGCGCCGCGGGCAACCAGAGCTGCATGCTGTCGGACGGCTCTGGCACGACCGACAACTCGGCGTTTGTCACAACCTGATTCGAGACGCCGCCGCCTGTGGCGCCGGTAAAACCGAAGTACGCAGTGTTCGAGCCCAACACGACTGGCTCAGTACTCGATCACGATCTGGCGACCGTCGGGCATCTGCCGGAGCTTGTCGGCCAGTGTCCCCGGGGGAATCGGGCACTGGTAGGTGGACCAGAACAGTTCGGTGACCTCGATCCCTTTCACGTGCTCGGGAAGAGGGTCGAGTGGAACCAGGTTTCGCACCGCATCGACCGCCAGCTGTGCCTGGTCGGGTGTGCCGTTCGACTCCCGCATCACCACATTGCTCAAAGTTCCATCGGCCGAGATGTGGTAGCTCACGACGGTCCACACCCACGGAGGAACGCGTTGGAAGTAGCCGTCGGAGATGAACTCGCGGAATTTCGCCGTCAGATAGTCATCGTACGACTTCGTCTGCCCGA
>JAJXVI010000013.1:8264-13309 GCA_021782195.1 bacterium
GGCTTGCCGGACTGTCCGCGCTTGCGCTCACGCTGCTGGCCGGTCGCCGTGTGAGGGGTCAGGACGTCCCCGCCATGCGCCGGGGTCTGGCGCTGCGCGCTTGCCACCTTGCCGTTACGGTCTACCGACGATTTCCCGTGTTCGCCGTGTGGCTGCGGATTCGCATCCGGCTTCTTCTCGCCCTTGCCGTTGCCGTTCCCCTCCGCGTTTGGATTCCACCCGTTGATCTTTGTCGGGTTGTTCACCCAGGTCACGTGCAGTTGTTGCTGCTTCCCCTTCTTGCCCTTATGCGAGGCGGGTGAGCCCCCACCGAGCGCCGACATGAGCGGCACGAACAACAGCATGGCAATCAGCCCGAGGTGCACGAGAAACGAAAAGTCGACCCCTTCGATGCCGCCCTGGCGTCCGCGCTGAGAGTTGCGTGCGCAGAGCCACGCGTCTATCGAGGAGACCAGGCACCATGCCCCGATCACCTTCGCAATGACGCCCAGCAGCGCGTGTCCCTGCGCGACCGCGTCGGCAATCGCTTTCGTGGAGAGCGAGATGGAGAAGCCCCACGTGGCGAGGATCTTCATCGCATCGTCCGGGCTGGCCACAAAGTACGCCACGGCACGATAGATCAGCGCGTCCATCGTCAGGATCGCGGCAAAAACCACACCCTTGCGGTATTCGTAGTTGAAAGCCTGTCCAAGCCCCGGAACGAGCCCGAGCATCGCCGCCGCCTTCGGGTCGCGCGCGGGGAGCCGTCTGTCAGGCGGTTGCAACGTGCGCGTGGCCGCCTGGGGCATTACGGGAGAATACCCGCCGAACGACGACGAGCGTGCCCGTGCCGCGCTGGCCGCCTGCACGCTCCAGAACACCAGTCCGCCCAGGAAGGCGTACAGCGCCCACTCCGTGGCTGGCGAAGACGTGAAGGCCAGCATGTCGTAGATCCCGTGCGCCAGGATCGCGAGAACAAGCCCCGTGCCCACCATGCCGCGCGTGCTCCAGCCGTATCTCTCGCGTACGCGGGCGCGCCCCGCGTAACTGCCCATCAAGATGCCAAACGCGGTGTGCGCGGGAATCGCCGTGTAGGCACGGACCATCGCGGTGCCCGCGCCAAAGTGAAGCACGTAGTGGATGTTTTCGAGGGTTGCGAACCCCAGACTCGCGGCGCCGACGAACAAGATTCCGTCGTATTCCTCCACGAACTGTTTCGACCGCCCCGCGTAGAGACGGTAGGCTCCGAACTTACAGCTTTCCTCAACGATGCCCGCGACCACCGTGGTGAACACGAACAGCATTCCGAAGTTGGTGATGGACCACTGGTGGAGCGTAAGGAGCGATTCGATCCGGCCCGCGACCGTGCCCGAAAGTGCGCCAAGCGCGACGGTAAGGGCCACCGCCGGCCACGGGCGTCCGTGTCGGTTCAGCCACAGCAGGATGAGCAGTGGGGGAAGAATGGCCGCCAGGAGAAGCGTGAGCGACATTTCAAGCCTCCGTCATTTCGGCCGTGTAGCCAGACCGATCTTTGAGAAGCCGGCCTGTTTTCCAGCATCCATCACCGTGGCGATCTGCCCGTAGGGCACCGTCTTGTCGGCAAGCAGCAGCAGGCGCCCGGTCTTCTTTTCGTTGTGTGCCTGCTGGAGGGCGGTTGCCAGCCCGTCGGTGGTAGTCTGCTGACGGTCGACGTAGAGCTTCCCGTCGCCGGTCAGCGTGACCGATACGATTTTCTTGTCGGATTTTTCGACCGTGGTGGCTTTGGGCAGGTTCACCTGGAAGCTATTCTGCACCACGGCGGTGGCCGAAAGCATGAAGATGATCAGGAGCACCAGCAGAACATCAGTGAACGGCGTGATGTTGATGTCAGCCATGGTATCGTCGTTCGGGAGCTGCGCGAGCGCCATTGGGAGTGCCTCCTTTCTTCGGCCGCGTTTCTAGCCCAGGGTGCCGTTCTGCGGCGTCGGACGCCGGGACGCTGGAGGAAACGGTGGAGGTTCGATGGACGGAGGAGTCATCCCCGTGGCTGGCGCGTAGGGAGAATAGCGAGAGGAGGGTCCGCTGCGATCCAGCGACTCTGGCGGCGCCCCCACGACGGGTGCGGGGACAGCGCCCCGCAAGCCGGGAGGAGCGTAGGGAGAAACCGACTGAGGGAGTTCACCAGAGGGGGACGGGGCGAATCCGGCAACGGGGGACGAGGAGCGCGCGCCGTTCGGGGTGGGGACGCCAGGGCTCGTGGGGACGGCCGGGACGGCGTAGGGAGAGCTGCTGGCAAAAGTGTTGTTGACGATCGAAGTGGCGGAGGGGACGCTTCCGTGCGGTGCGGCATATCCGGCGTCGCGGGAGGACGGTGCGGCATATCCGGCGTCGCGGGAAGCTGGCGCGTAGCTTGCGTCTCGTGGTGGCGGGTAGGTCCCGCCGCGCGGAGGTGCATATGCGGAAGCAGGGTCCGGCGTGGAGGAGGGGCCCGGCGAGTATCGCGGGGCGGCGGGTCGATCGAAGCCGGCGGGACCGAAGCCGGCGGGACCGGAGTCCGGCAAGCCTGACGGCGCGGGGCCCGTCGACTGAACCCGCAGGTCAAGCGGGAACTCGCGTCCGGTACGCGCCAGCACGAGCATCTCCACGAGCTGGCTCGAGGCAACGTGAATCTGGGCGGTGAGCGTGCGCACGCGATTCTTGAAGTAGTTGAAGAATACGACTGCGAGGATGGCCACGAACAGACCCGTTGCCGTCGAGGCGAGCGCTTCTGCAATCCCTGCGTCGATTGCGGTCGGATTTCCCGCAGTCAGGTGCTGAAACGAACGGACAATGCCGAGCACCGTTCCGAACAGGCCGATGAACGGGGCGACGACCGCCATGGTGCCGATGGCCGACATGTTGCGGTCGAGTAACTGCGTCTGCTGCGTGATACGCGTGGCCATTGCGGCCTCGATTTCCTCGCGCGTGTGATCAGCACGATACAGGCCGCTCTCAAAGACGCGGGCCAGGGCACCGGGTGCCTGCTGGCAGATGCGCGTGGCTTCCGCGAGGTTCTGCTGCTGGAGTGCCATCGACATCTGGGCGACCAGCCACT
Source organism: bacterium (assembly GCA_021782195.1). Classification (GTDB taxonomy): domain Bacteria; phylum Vulcanimicrobiota; class Xenobia; order RGZZ01; family RGZZ01; genus JAJXVI01. The sequence goes on from JAJXVI010000013.1 coordinate 11,317, forward strand.
CATGGTCGACGTCGAGGGCTCGAAGTTTCGTGTACCGCTCGTAACAGAGCGCAATCAGGGCGAGGGAACAGACGATGAGCACCCACAGCGTGGGTCCGCCCTCCGTTAGGTAGGTCATGAGCGTCGTGTGCATGGACATCCCCTTTCTGTGGTGAGCTCGTTCAATATGCTTACAGGGATGGTACGCACGGGACTGGATTTTGTTCCGTCTGCTTCGTGTCGCCGGTCACATTGTCTGGCAGTCCGAACCCGTATCCTTGCTTCCAGGATTGCGTTCCCCGCGGGATGGCAGGGGTGCGAGCGGTGAACGGCGCATTTCACGGCATCAGGTTTCCGATCCGACCCATACGGATGCGTGCGTGGGGGTAAGGTGTGCCCATCCGTGATGGTGCTTCATCCGAGCCCCTGACGGACAGAGAAAGAGGCACGTCAAGAATTGAAAGACTACATCAAGCTCGACTCGTTCCTCAAGTGGCGGGGTGTTGCTGATTCCGGAGGAGCAGCCAAGGTGCTGGTGGCTTCGGGTGGGGTGGCGGTAAACGGCGAGGTCGAGACGCGGCGTGGCCGTAAGCTCCGGTCTGGCGATAGAGTCGTCGTGGGGGCAGAGACTTTTGTCGTCGAACTGGAAGTCCCGGCATCCGATCCGGTAGCCGATCCAGCGTCGGGTTCGGGGTCAGGACCAGGCGCTGGCCTTTCGACCCCCGAGAACGCCGCCACGGGAGGATCGCAAACGGCATGATGGTGCTGGTTCTTCCGGCCTTCAACGAAGCGGCGAACCTTGGAGCCCTGCTGACCCGCGTCGAAGAAATTCGCCCGTTGCTGTTTGATGACCTTCTGGTACTGGTGGTCGACGATGGGAGCACCGACGACACCGCCGCTGTTGCCAGGGCGTTCAGCGGTCGCTTGCCGGTCGAGGTGGTGGCCCATCCGGCCAACCGCGGTCTCGCCGCGGCCATCAAGACGGGGCTTGCCGCAGCACTGAAGCGCGCACACGGGCTCAACGACGTCATCGTGTCGATGGACGCCGACGACACCCATCCCCCCGGTCTTTTTCCGCTCATGCTGGCACACATCCGCGAGGGGTACGATCTGGTCATTGCTTCTCGCTTCGTGGAGGGCGCTCGCGTTCGCGGCCTTGCTCCTTCTCGACAGTTGTTCAGCTGGGGCGCGAGCCTGCTTTTTCGAACCCTGGCCCCGATGCAGGGCGTGCGCGACTACACCTGCGGCTATCGGGCCTATCGCGCCAGCCTTCTGGCTGCGGTGTGGGACAGCTACGGCGAGGACATCACCACGGAGAGCGGATTTTCGTGCATGGCCGACATCCTGCTCAAGTGTCGCGAACGCGCGCCCATTGCAGTCGAGGTGCCCTTCGTTCTGCGATACGACCAGAAGAGGGGCGCCAGCAAGATGCGCGTGGGGAGCACGGTGCGTGACAGTTTCCGGCTCCTCGCGCGTTCCGTTTTGAGGGACGTGCGCCGCAGGCTCACGGGATGTTCGAACTGCGCGGGCAGGTCAAGCTGCGAGGTTCTTCGTGGCGGACCGCGCTGAGTCGCGTCGCGCTCCCCGGTGGCTGTTCCTGGCCCTGATGCTGGGAGTGGCCCTGGGACTGCGCCTGTGGCATGCGGGCAGCGAGAGCCTCGACGTCGACGAGTCGCTCGGCGTGTGGATGGCGACGGTTCCATGGCGCGAATTCTGGGCGACCATTCGCGTGGACAGCCATCCACCGCTGCTGTACCTGCTCGTGCGCGCCTGGTCTCAGGTGGCGCACAGCGATTTTGCACTTCGCCTGCCGGTGGTTGTGGCCGGACTGGGCACGATCTGGGCCATGTTCCGTTTCGGGGAAAGGGCGCCAGGGCCGCTAGCTGCGCGGGCCACCCGCATCGCGTGCGTCCTGGCGGCTTTTTCGGCATGGGGCGCAATTCGCGACGATGAGCTGCGCCAGTACCCTCTTGTCGCCGTGCTGCTGTGGCTGGCGTTCGACGCGCTGGCCGAG
>JAJXVI010000600.1 GCA_021782195.1 bacterium
CATCATGCCCACCGGGTGCAAAATTGAAAAGGTCCTTTTGAGTGTCAGGGGCGGGCCCTGAAAGAGTTGCCATTCCAGAGTGCGCGCAGACGTTGAGCACATACGTGAGGGTTGGCACTTTTTCTTCTGCTTCCTCCCAGGTGTTTCCCGTCGCTTTCCTGGCCAGGGTGCGCACACGGCCCGTTGCTCCACTTGTTCTGGGTTAACGTTTCTTTGCGCGCGGCCGATACACCGGTGCAGGCGTCGTGTGCGCTGGCGATCGGGTGAACGGCTCCCTTCGGGGCCGTGTCCCCGTTAGTTGCCCCGTGGAACCGGTGATGTCTGGAGATGGGTTCTGAGATGGGATTCGTTCGGAGGGGTATTGCGGACGCAACCTCGAAGCACACCCCAAGGGCGGGTCCAACCGCAAAACCTGTCTGTCTGGCGGGATGGACGCAAAGAGGACAGCGATGGCCATTTTAGAAGAAATGGCGTTTCGGCTTGTCCAGGCGGTCCTGGCCCTTGATCGCGTTGCCGTGCGTCAGATCATGGTCGAAAGCATGAATGTATCTGCTCAAGGGGGTGGCGTTGCCTTTGCGGGCGATGTGCTCAGCCTGGCATTGAGGACGGTCGGTGAACAGTGGCTGACCGGTGCGCTTGCGCTCTCCCAGGTCTACATGAGCGCGCGCCTGTGTGAGCAGGTCATGCAGGAATTGATTCCTTGTCCGGTTCGTGCGCAAGGAGAAACACGCATTGCGATGGTGAGTCTGATCGATCGTCATGCCCTGGGCAAGACGATTGTACTCTCCATTCTCGCGGCATGCGGAATTCCGGTCGTGGACTATGGCGCCGGCGTGAGTGTCGACGAAGTCGTCGGGCGAGTTCAGACCGACCGTCCGGACGTTTTACTGGTGTCTACCCTGCTTCTGCCCTCCGCATTTTGTGTCAAGGAACTCTGCGAACGCCTGCGCGCGCTCTCTTTGCAGACGCGGGTCGTGGTCGGTGGTGCACCCTTTGTCCTGGATCCCGAGCTATGGACTCGGGTGGGAGCCGATGCGGTCGGATACAGTGCGGGGGAGGCTCCCCGTATCATTCAGGCCCTGACGGGCTTGAACAAGGAAGGTGCCGGACTTCGGGTATGAAGACCGTGATGACAGCCATGCAACGCGTGGAGGCGGCTCTCTCACACAGAGCAGGGGATCGAGTGCCGTTCTTCCTGCTGTTCACGATGCACGGTGCTCAGGTTACCGGATGCAGTTTGCGCGACTACTTTCACGACGCGGCCTCAATGGCGGAAGGCCAGAGACTGTTGCAGCGGCGCTTCGGTCACGACTGTCACTATGCATTTACCTACGCGGCGGCGGAAATGGAAGCGTGGGGTGGCGAAACCCTCTTTGTTGACGATGGTCCCCCTGTCAGCGCCGCTCCAGTTCTTCGTTCCTGGGAGGAGATTGATTCCCTTGCGCCGCCGAGGCTTGCCGACAGTCCTGCCCTTCAGCGCGCGCTGGACCTGATAGCGCGCCTGCAGTCTCCCGACGTTCCGGTCGTCGGTGTCGTGATGTCGCCGTTCTCGTTGCCGATCATGCAACTGGGATTTGAGACTTACCTGCAGCTTCTGTACGAGCAACCCGAACGCTTCGAGCAGCTCATGCGCGTGAACATCGAGTTCTGTGTTGAATGGGCAAATGCGCAGTTTGCGGCCGGAGCTACGGCACTTTGCTACTTCGATCCGGTGGCTTCACCGGCCATTGTTCCTCGGGATCTGTATCTTCGCACCGGGCACCGCGTGGCCTGTGCCACGCTCCCACGTCTTCACGGCCCTGTTGCGACGCATCTGGCAAGTGCGCGCACGCTGCCAATTCTCGATGATCTCGCCGTCACGGGAACCACGGCCGTTGCGGCGGGCAACGGAGAGGATCTGGTTGAACTGCGTCGTATTGCGCGGGGAAGGTTTACCCTGGTGGGTAACCTTTCGGGCGTTGATATGACCTGGTGGACGCCGGAGCAGGCCCGGGCAGAGACTCGCGACCTGCTCGCGAAAGGTGGTGGCACGGGCGGTTTCATTCTTGCCGACAGTCACGGGGAGATACCTTTTCATGTTCCTCTCGAGGTGCTCGACGCGATTGCGGATGAGGTGCGATGTTCCGTGCATCGATGATGACTGGCATTTCAAGACCGCGCGGGAACACGGCGTTGTGCCCGTGCAGTTCTGCGGGCGGTGATAGCGATTGCCCCTGATACCCGAGCGTATCCGGTCTGCTCAGCCAGATCCCTGCCCCTTTGTTTCGTCCGGACTGGCCGGACGCGCTGGAAGGCTGCCCGGTTGCGCGGACCGCAAGAGAGCACGCGGCGTCCATGGTGGTGCATTCAATCCCCGGTCACTAGGTCGTATGCTCTTTTCGACAGGCCGGAAGCGTTGACTTTCACGAAGAAAATCACAGCGCGAGCGACCCTCGCGTCCGACGCCCGCGCGGGCACGCGTTTTCACGTGCCGCCGGCGCGGAGTATACATTCGCAAGGTGGCCAGACCTGGCCTGATTGCCGCATTGTCAAGGAGGAGGCACCGGGATGGATAAGGCCCGTGATCTCGAAGGAGCCGGAAGCGTGCGCTCCACCACAAAACCGAACGTTGATGGCGGCTCTCGATGCCTCGACGCGTCCGGTGTGTGCGTCGAACCAGCGGTCGGACCCGCGAGGTCTGCACAAACGCGCGCTCCCGAGTCAGCACCGTTCGTTGTGGTCGAGTTCGACGATGCACTGCGGGTTCTGGAGTGGAATGAAGAGGCTGAACGCGTGTTCGCTTGTTCTGCAGCAAAGGCCTGTTCCGGCAGCCTTCCTGAGGCTACGGGTGACTGGGAGTGGGACCAGCTCGCGACGCGGTTCATAGA
>JAJXVI010000601.1 GCA_021782195.1 bacterium
TCTATTCGCACATTATCGTGGAGGTGCACGATCCCGCCGCGGTGGTGGGGTTGGTGAACGCTGTGCTCGGGCGCTGACGTCCACGGGAGAAATGTGCTCACGTCCGCACTTGCCGTGGATAACCTCGTGAGCGGCGCGCTCGGGCGCTGACGTCCGCCGGAGTCTCGAGAGGCGTCCACGTAACTCGTTGGGGGGGCTGCGTGAGCCGATGTAGAGTTTCGGTACGATTGCCTCCACTGTGCTGGCCTTGCGTTGCAGCGCTGAAAGTGGTAGTGTGATATTAGTGCCGCTGTAGAACGCGTGACGAGTGGAAAAGTTTGTCTGGCGCCATTCCAGAGATAGGGCGCCTGCTTGCGCGGGCGACTGTAATTCGATCCATGCGACTTTTTGCTCCACGCCGACAGAGGACCACAAAACGCGACATTGAGTGCGCCTCATGGGGGTGAAAACATGATTCCAGTGTATATTTGCGTCACGATAATTTCCGGTTTCGTGGCAGCTGTGATCATGGAGAGCAAGACGGAGTCGGCCTCAAAGGTCATGGCCTACTTTTTTCTGGGTGTCACTATCGGCATCTTCGGAATAATCCTGGCGATTGTAGCGCCGAATGAGAAATCACCGCAGGTTCAATTTTCCCAGATCCAGCAGCCGCAACGGAGCTGCCCGTTTTGCAAGGAGCTTATCCTGGCTGATGCTATCAAATGCAAACACTGTGGAGAGCGCTTTGACGAACTCTTCGACCACCTGCCGTCGTGACCGGGAACGCGACGCGTGGTCTCGTCCCCGATATCCTGACGTGGCGTGTGTCAGGATATGATAGACCTTTTTGACACGAGAACAATCAGGCATCCACAGCCGAGAAGAAGCACCGCCGGCGGTTCCGGGACACTGCCGACCATGTCGGCTGAGATCTGTGTTGCAGTCAGGGCCTGGTTATAGACGCGGATGTTCTGGAGGTTACCGTTGAGGTAGAAGGTGGTGTAGGGCGGGTCGGGAAAATAGCCTGCCGTGACTCCTGCCGCGGGCGTGTTGATAGGGAGTGCTCCCGTCGCGACCAGGACGCCATTCACGTAGAGTTGCTGGCTGTTATTGTTCTGTACGACCGCAACGTAGTACCATGTGGAGGTAGAAAGCGTGGGACCGAGGAACTGGACCCCGTTGTTTGCGACGAGCCACTGGTTCCCCTCGGTCATGAGGATGAAGTCCTGTTGAGCGCCGGACTGATGGGTGCCATAGCCGAAGAGGGCCGTTTCATTGTTCCACGGGTACGTGAACGTGTTCATGTACACCCACATGGAGATCGTGCGATTGGCTGAACCCGTCGGGAAGCCGTTGGCCGAGGTCGTAAACTGCGTGCTCGTACCGTTGAAGGCAAACGCCTGCTGTCCGCCATGCCCGGCCACGTAGCTGCCCGTGAAGGTGGCGTTGTTGTTTCCCGTGGAGTCGAGGACGTTGCCGTTGCCGGACCAGGCGCTGACGAGTCCGGGCGGGAGTGCGAACAGCGGGCTCGCGGTTACAAGAAGATAGAGGCACGCAGTCAGTGCCAGCGTCGTGGTCTTCCAGGCAACTCTTCTCAGTGGTGTCATGGATCTGGGCCTCCCCGTTTCGTTCGCGACGCGCGAGCCGTGTTTCTTCCTACGTGTCCGCCGAGCACGTTCGCCCCTCGCCACGCGCGTCCCTGTTGCGGTTTCTTCCGAGGGGACGTCCCGCGCGCTCCGCGGAGCGTCCCCCCGCTTCGGAGCGTCGCCGTCCTCGAACCGCGGTCTTCTCCTGCGTGGAGCTTCACTCAGCACGCGTCTTTTCTCCTTGCCCCTTCTCCGACAGCACGCGTCCTTCCGTAGCACACCTCCTTTCGCATTGCATTCATTACGGAAGTTCGACGTCCCCGTTTTCGTTGAGCGTCCAGAAAGGGTTGTAGGCGACCTCGAAGAGGTGGCCGTCTGGGGTCCTTGAAGTATCCGCTGTATCCGCCCCAGAAGACCTTCTGCGCGGGCTTCACGATGGTCCCCCCGATCGCCTCCACCTGCGCGAGGCTCTCTCGCACCTCGCCCTCGCTGGCGGTGTTGCAGGCGAGCGTGATGCCAGAGAAGCCGGTGGGCGTGTCGGGCACGGTCGCGTCCTCGTCGAGGAGCGCTCGCGGGTACAGCGCGAGTACAGTCCCGCCAAGCGGAAACAGCGCGAGATTGTCCTGGCTGGCGGACGACTTCCTCCACCCCAGTCCTTTCTCGTAAAACGCCACGGACTTCTCCAGGTCCTGCACACCCAGCGTGATGACGGTAACCTTCTGTCGCATTCCCAATCTCCGTTCACGTTGCGCGGACGCGCTGCGAAAGTTCGGGGAGCGGGCTATCCCGCCCTGCCGGTGCAGGATCGTCCACGTGAGGGAGGACGGGGGCGCGAGCGAGCGGGGACGACGGCGAGAGCGCGCAGGGGACGGGGACGACGGCGAGAGCGAGCGGGGGGATTGTGGCCGGGAAGGTCCAATGTTATCGCCATACTCGACGATGACGTCGACGACCGCGAACGACGGGACGGGAAATCGGAGTAAAGGCCCGTTGGAGCGGTGGAAGGGAGGGATTTCGGGCGCACCTCGCAGCACTCCCGCGAGTCCCCCGCGAGAGAGCACGGGTGCAGCCGCCTCTGGAGGAAGAAGTGCTGCCATTGGTGACGGGCTGGTTGCGCCAGGCCCACGCGGGGGTGCGGACGATCGAGGCACCGCCGATCGACTTTGTGTGTCCGTGGGTCTATGACCGCGCGCCGGGCTTCCAGGACCTGCTCGCGCGCCTCGCCCGAACCTCGGAAGACCGCAATCCGGAACGCTACCGGGACGACATCGACGCCTTGCGCTACAGCCTCCG
>JAJXVI010000014.1 GCA_021782195.1 bacterium
GGCACCGGACTCGGTCTCGCCATCGTGGCTGAACTCGTGGGGGCCCACAACGGACGGATCGACGTGGCATCGACGGTCGGAGTTGGCACCATCGTACGCGTCTGTTTCCCGATTCACACCCGGCCAACCGGAGGGGAGCCCGTGTGAGCAACTTCCGAAGAGGAGCAAACAAACAAGCTTCGAAAATAGATGCGCGAGACCGCGTGTCACCCTTGACTACAGGACGCGAACCCGGGATAATTTAAGAGGTATGATGAGTCATGTCCCGGTCGGCACGCGGGGGTCAGTCGCGGGGCCCGACCAGGGCGGAGGGCGCGGAGGGATCAAAGTGTTGCCAGTTGGCCGCAAAGCGCGCGGTATCACCCTGCTGGAAATCATGGTGGCGATGTCGATCCTGTCGGTCGTGCTCGTCGCATTTGCAAGCGTCTTCCCCAGTGGCTATCGCCTGAACTTTTCAAACGAGAACCAGACCAAGGCAGCAACCTACGCAACCACCATTGCCGATCAGGTGAGCCTGATACCGGTCTCGCTATTGCAGGGACCACTGATGCCCCAGAGTTCCCCCCCCCAGACCTACAACAACGCGGTAACTGCGCTGATGGGATTGAAGAGCAACCTGGGGCAACTGTACCTCTCACTGCCCCCCGGTCTCTCGGTGAACGCGATTGATAGCCTTCCCAACAACACCACCAACAGTTTCTGGTTACAGGCGGTCTACCTGACGAACCTGAACAATGCGGCGCTCCCAGACGACCTCACGCAGTCGCCCCCTATCACCTCGGCACAACAAACAGCCGCCCAGGCCGTGATAGGCCAGATTGAGGGAGAGGAAGTGACGGTGGTGATACGATGGGTCGAAGAACGCAAGAACAAGCCCAACATCCTCAAGAACGTGACAGTCACGACATTTGTCAACAGCGTCACCACCCACTAGGACGAGTTTGATGAAAACACAACACGATCGACGAACGCAACGAACGGGTTTCACGTTGATTGAAATTGTCATCGCCTCAGCGCTCTTCATGATGCTGAGTCTGGTGATGTTCTCACTGTTTCGCTACGGCCTGCTCGGCACAAGCAAAGGTCAGATGCAAACAGAGGCTCAGCAGGACTGCGCCGAGATCGTCAGTCGAATCAAGTCGGACCTGCAAGCATCGGCCCCGTTTCAGTGCCAGTTGCCCAACACAGATAGCAACGGTAATCCGTGGCCAGTCGCACAAAGTGCGGTCCTCATGCCCTCCGTCGAGACGCCGGGAGGCGGGGTCATTGACCCACAACACCCCAACGACGGGTATCCGATCATGATCACGCCTCTCGTTCCTGCACAACGCGACCCGAACGAGCTTTTCTTTACCAGGTCAAGTTCCAGCGACATTGGCAGTGCAAACATGAACCAGACCGGCAGCTACATCCTTGTGCGATATGCCGTGTACCCGGCCAGTGCGCCAAAGTATGTGCTGCGAAAGACCTATTCGTTTAACACGGCGGTCACAAACGGTTGGATCGCCTACGATAACAATGAGACGTATCCGGTGTCAGGCACGACCGTGCTCCCGGTTGGCGGTGACCCACAATGGTACTATATCGTGCGGTCCAAACTACCCGCTCCGATAGACCCGAACGACCCGGCGAATAAACCGACCGCCACAGAGACCGCGTGGCAACCCATCGTGCAACTCACAGGCCCGAACGACCTCCTGACCTTCTGTGTCAGCCATCGTTTGATCAACAACAACCACGCGAATGTCACCCCGTCGTATGACCCGTTTCACTTCGTGATCACGGCAGCCGTGGATATGTTCTCCGGGTCTCCGAAGCAGGTCATCACCGACCTTGACGATCCCAATCAGCAACTGCTCGACCCGCAGAACGACCACGTATACCGCGTCCTGCAGGACGAGATCACGCTTCCCCAGTTCTAGCCTGAAACCGATGTCGGAACGGCGACATTGACCGGCTCGCGCACCGCGCGACGTTACACCTGACCTGATGCCCCCCAACCCCGGTCTGTCCAAGGTGGTGACTGGTACGGCCAGGTGGTCGTACGCAAAGGAACGGTACTTTCCAACGTGACGAGGAGGCCTCTTTCCATGCGATCTCTCCGCCCTCGCAGCCAGAAAACGTCTCGCCGTGAAGGCTCGGCCCTTCTACTGACGCTCTTCACCGTGGCTGCACTTCTCACCCTGGGGACGACGTTCATCGCCATCTCCGTCCGGGGGAGCCAGAAATCGCAAAACGACAAGGATTCCGAACTGGCGCGTACGGTTGCCAACTACGGGGCCAACTGGGTACTCTCATATATGGCACTCGCCCAGGAATGGTATACCCCAAACGTGTCGACCAATACCGGCACGCTCGACGGCTCTGACCAGCTGTGGCTGCTCCAGCCCACTGATACTGACTCCTGGGCCAGCGGCTCAGCGACCGGCCACACCGTAAAATGGTGCGGACGCACCGTTGCGTTCACCGCCTGCCTCGCACAGCCGAGCGGCCAGCCGGGCGCCGGGACCGCACCAGGCGGGACCCCACCAGGCGGCCCCGGACAATCCCTGAATGCCGCCCTCCAGCCCTTCTACTGGGAATTCAGTATCGACCCTCAGGCCAAGGACGCGAGCAGCGTGGTCGACCTGAGCACGGTGGGAGGAACTTCGTCAGTCGGACAGGTTGTGGGTTCTGAAATCGGGGTGTTCAACGTCTTCGTGAAACGTCTTTCCAGCCAGACACCGGGGCTTCACTATTCGACAAGCCAGCCGGTTGAGTACGAGGTTGAAAGCACGGCGTACATCTACAATCGGGGAGATCAGATCTACAACACCAACACGACTCCGGTCACCCCCAACGCCGCAACCGCCCGCGCCGTACGGACCATCACCTACCGTGTTCGGCCCCAGAGTCCGATTGACTTCAGTCTGTACGAAGAGAACATGCGGTCGTGGATCGCCCCGGGCCTCAACACACAGTACGGGAGCAACACCGTGCTCGACAACGGGCTGGGCACGGTCAACGCCAACGGCACAGCACTTGACCAGCAGGCGTCGCAACTTCTGCCCCAGCTCCAGGGAGTCCAGATGGACTCGATCGGAATCCCAAGCAACTACACCATGAACGGAAACTTCGCGGTCGACGGGGCAGCGACAGCGAACAATCAAGCAGACCCCTTTGCGCAGGCAAACGGAAGCATCCACATCTTCGCTGATCCGAGCACCCCGGGCAGTCTTCAAAACATCCACTTCACGGGAAACACCAGCTTTGCGGCGGGCTCGAACAATACCTATGGAAGCAACAACACGGCCTTCAGCACCACCAACACCAACATGACCTCCATCTATCAGGGGTCCAGTGCACCCAACTACAGTGCCAAGAGTCGTGGGCTCCCATCGGCTGCAAACTACCTTACCGCCTGGGTTGCCGACACCAGCAGCTGGCCCAAGGACTGGCAGAGCACCCCGAATGCGAGCGTTCCGACCGCAAACGTCGGGTTGCTCACAACCGGCGGCAGTCTTACCACTGACAGCAGCGGGACCACGCCCATTTCCGTTGGCACCGCACAGGCTGCCACCGGCGACACGACGATGCAGCAGAATCAAAATTCCCCCCCGGGCTACGTGAAAGTTGCAACGCCGGCACAGGGAGCGGTCGGCGTCACCCCTGGCCAGGGCACCGGATACGATGTGGAGTACGATAAGACACAATCTGGTGCTCAGCAACAGCCGGGATTTGCTCGCGTGCAGATCTCGTTTACGCAGGACAGCAGTGGAAACGGCTTCGTCCACATCCAAAAAGTTGGCGCCTACTCTGGTGCCCCCGTCGCCCCCGCCCAGACCATTCAGGTCAGCGGAACTCAAGACCAGCTCCCGAACAACACGATCTACGTCGACGGTGGTAACGTCGAAGTGCAGGGCAAGATTCCCTCCTCCCTCACCGTCGTGGCCGCCGCTTCGTCCGACCGGCCCACGACAGCCGTACCGGTCACGATGCAGAATGGTGTCGCCACGCCCGTCCCCAACGCACAACCGGTGCTGATTACGCCACAGCAACAGGCCGGGATCAAAACCAGCATCTACGAGCCGGCAGACACCAAGCTTCTGAACGGCAGCGCTCTCTTCCCGACTGATTCGTCTGGCAAGATTACCGGGCCGATTCCCGCCTGGGACCCGGACACTCAAAAGTACGTCTGGCCCGCCTACGACCCGACCAAGATTGCGGACCAGAGCGGACAGGCAACCAGCGTGACGAGCAGTGCGATCCTCACCCGTGAGGGAAACATCAGCGTCGTAGGAAACCTCGAGAAGGCTTCAGGCAGCCAGGCAGCCCTGGGACTGGTGGCCCAGAACTTCATCCTGCTGAGCGACCAGCGACCCGGTGCACAGTCGACGTTGAAGGTTGACGCTGCGCTCATGAGCCTGCAGCAGTCGGTTCAATACGGAGGGTTCGCCACGGGCGGAGAAAACAACTACTGGTCTGCGATGGCCGTCGACCCGAGCGGCAGTACGCAGGATGCCAACGGCAACTACTGGCCGAAGATGGCCGGCAGCATCCCACGGCCACTCAACCAGGTCAACAACGGAACCTTCCAGTTGAACGGCTCTATCATCGGCCAGTATGCGGACGTGGAAAGCAGCCAGAACGGGGTCGGATACACGACCCAGAGCTTTACCCAGGACAAATCGCTCAGTAACAATCTGCCCCCGATGTTTCCAAACTTCAGTCGCACAACAGAGCAGGGGCCGATTGTATGGCTTGTTGTAGCCACCAGCGACAGTCAGGATCTCAAGGCAGGACTTTCGAACTGAACCAGCCGAGATACCGAACCCCCCGGGGGGACTGGTCGATGGCCGTCCCCCCAGACTGGACTCTGGAGGTTGAAGAGGAAGACAGGTCACTGTTGCTCTTCCGCTCCGGGCATCAGTGCACGCTTCGCGTGGCTGAGTTTCCCGCAACGGTTTCCCCGTCCCCTTCCCATTCCTCACGTTGGGCTCTCTCCTGCGTCGTCAACGAACATCCGCCGTGCGCGCGGAGTACCGCGTCAGCGGCAGGAGCCGCGGGCGGATTTGAAACGCGAGAGTGGATCGTTACCCTGCCGGAAACCACCGTCCACATCACCTTCCAGAGTCCACAGGAGGTTGCCGACGACGAACGTCAGGCCGTCGCAGCAATCCTCGACACGCTTCAGTTTCATTCTCATCCTCACCCGGCCGTCGAGGCACTCCTGAAACTGCTGCACGCCGACCCGGTCACATCAACATTGTCGGCCTGGAAGACAGCGGCACCGCTCACCCTGATCGCGGGTACGCACGAAATCAGTCTCGAACCTTTTATCAGCGCATCTAGCGCGTTCCCTTCCACCACCCGCCGTCTCGCGGGCACCCTTGCGCGCAGAGTTCGCAACCTGATTCTTTGCGAGAATGCAACCCCTCCGCTCACCCGGATCAGCGATAGCGTCCTGCCGCTCATTCGGGGAAGCGTCATTCGCGAAGCTCACGGCCACCCTTTGCTGTGCGGAGAGGCCCTCGCGCGCCGGTGCTTCGCTCCTGGTCTGTTTGTCTACTGGGCTGTGGATCTGCCCGGAGGCTTCCATTTCCTCCCCGCTGATTTCTGTGCCAGAAACCGCATTCACCCCGAGCAACTCGAAGCGCTTGCCGTCGAGAATCTCACGCACGAGATGACGGAGGGTGAGACCACCTCCATCACAATGGATGAGCACGGCGTCGTGATGTGCGAGGACGGATCCGGACTTGCCGCCTCGCGACTCCTGATCCCGAAATTCCGGCAGAGACTGCGTCAGATTGTGAAGCTTCCGTATCGAATCGCGATGCCCACCGCGGGCGTCCTGCTCGTTTTTGCCAGCACCTGCCACAACGTGATTGATGCAATCGGTGAAGATGTGTGGGAGGCACTCAGCAGTGATCCCGTTCCCATCACGCAACAGTTCTATGAAAACAGGGGTACCGACATCTTTGTGCCGCTCCAATCCTGACCCTCACGGTCCGCACAACCTCGGAACACCCGTCGCATTTCGTGACGACAACCACAATCACGCAACGGGAGCGCCTGCAAAATGACACGTGTCTTTACGCACCGGGCACTGTCGCATCGGCTTGAACCCGATGCGTTCGTCGTCTCCACTGAAACAAGCCACTCGCTGTGTCGCGACTTCAGACTTTCAACAAAGGAGCTTCTACTTGCTCTCGTGGAGGTTGCACGCCCCCACGCACGCCCCCCGGTCTCCAACTATCACGTTGGCGTCGCAGGGCTCGGGAATAGCGGCCAGATCTACCTTGGCGTGAATCTGGAGTTCACCGGACAGGCACTCAATCAGAGCGTGCACGCCGAGCAGTTCATGGTGGTGCAGGCCGTCACTCACAACGAGGAAGGGCTGAAAATGATGGCCGGGTCCGCGCCGCCGTGCGGCCACTGCCGCCAGTGGCTGTATGAGGTCAACGGGGGATCCACGCTCGAGGTGATTACCCCCGGATCCCCGGCAACCTTACTCTCCTCTCTCCTGCCACATGCATTCGGCCCGCATGATCTCGATAACAGACAACCGCTCCTGTACCCTCGCTCCCCCGGCACCCAAACCGCAGAAGGCGCTGCGATTCCAGGTTGCGTTTCCGACGCTGAGAAGGAGCCTCTCATCCTGGCGGCGGGTGCGGCGGCGGACCTGTCCTACGCGCCTTACAGCCACTGTCCGGCCGGAGTGGCGATCAGGACCCGGGACGGACGAATCCACCCTGGCCGCTATCTAGAAAATGTCGCGTTCAATCCGAGTCTCGGGCCGCTGCAGTTCGCCCTGGTGCTGCTCGTCGCACGAGGATACGCGTGGGACGAACTGGAGGAAGTCTGCCTCGTCGAAAAGGCAGGCTCGATATCCCAGGAACACGCCACGCGAACCCTCCTCACCAGCATTGCACCTCACGCACCGCTGCACGTTCGACGATTTTAAGACCGCAACCATGAGGAGCGCCGTGACTCGCCCCTGTGGGAACCGGTTACGGTTGCCCCTGCCCCACCGGAAAGGCAAGGCGCCGGGTGAGCAGTACAACACCACCCTGTCCGCGCGCCTCCATCTCGACTGTATAGTTACCGGTCTGCACGTCACTGTGGAGATGAACGTCAAGCCTGTAAGTCGTTCCCTGTCGCGTGGCAGGGACATTTCGAAGAACGGCACGCCCATCCGGGCCCAGAACGCTCACCACCACGCTCTGGACAACATTGTTGGGATCTGCAAGCACCGCGCCAATTCGGAACATTCCGCCAGTCACGATCCCGCTCGGAGGCCTCAGTTCCAATCCTGTAAGGCTTACAGGCGCGAGCGACACGGTGATGGGACGGACCGCGGATCCCAGCTTCTGCCACCCCTCGCCGTACGCAATCACGCCCAGTTTGTACAGCCCGGGTGTCGCAGTGGCGGGAATGTGCAGGTGGAGGCTCCACAGTGAACCCTTGCGAAAAGCCTCGCGGTCTCCATTCAGGATGCGTTTGGTGCGGGCTTCCTCCAATACGAAGAAAACGCGTCGCGCCTGGTGTTTCGGATCACTTGTCCGTGCGGTAGCATCAAAATCGTCATTCCGAGAAAATACTGCGCCGGATGCGGGCGTCAGGAGGCGAAGTGAAAAGCTTGCCTTCGTTACGCTAAGAGTCAGAGTCTTCCATTGCAAGACAGCGTCTCCCTCGCCCAGCACCTCGACCTGCAGAAGATAACGCCCGGGAACGGCTGCCAGTGGGACCGACAGTCGCCGAGTCCAGAGTTCGGGCTGGCCGGGAGTGGGACGCCCCGCTTCCGGAGGACTCGCATCCTCATCGCCGTTCAAGATGTGGTTGTTCGGGGCAATCAAGCGCACGAAGACGCGACGAACGATAGCCAGTGGATCGGTGATCTGTACTGCCACATCAAAGTGATCGCCTGGCATGTAACTCAGGTTGCCGGTGGGTTTTTGCACTTCCAGTCCAACCGACGGGTCCGGCTTCAGAGACCACGCCGGACCTGCCAGGGAGAGCAACACAAGACACATCACAACAACAGTAGTAGTTCGCAAGGTACACAACCTCCTGGGGAGCATCACTTGGCCGCACCGTCCCGCATCCCTGCAAGACTCGACACCCGGAAGGGCACGACCGCACCGCGTGGCGAAGCGTGTTGTGAGAAGATTACACACAGGAGAGACATCCATGGAAACCCTTCAACGCCAGGACATTGAAGCCATTCGCAATGCCCGTACCCGATGGGAAGAGCGTTCAGAGAACGGCAAGCGAGCAAAGCTACGCCAGGGCCTTTTCACAAACAGTTCAGGCCTGGCGGTCCGTCCGATCTACGATCCAACTGATGCCAGAGGCATCAACTTTCAGAGAGATATCGGCTACCCGGGGGAGTTTCCGTACACGCGGGGCGTGTACGACTCCATGTACCGGGGGCAACTCTGGACGATGCGTCTTTTCTCCGGCTTTGCAAATCCGGAACTCACCAACGAACGATATCACTACCTGCTGAAACGAGGGCAGACCGGCCTGTCAGTCGCTTTTGACATGCCGACGCTGATGGGCTACGACAGCGACCACGAGCGAGCCCTTGGCGAGGTCGGGCGGTGCGGCGTCGCCATTGACTCCCTGGCCGACGTGGAAACGCTGTTTCGCGGAATCCCACTGGACAAGGTGAGCGTATCGATGACCATCAACGGGCCGGCGCTCGTACTTTTCGCGATGTACGTCGTGGCTGCGGAAAAGCAGGGGATCTCTCCCTCGTGTCTGAGAGGCACCATCCAGAACGACATTCTCAAGGAGTACATCGCCCAGAAGGAGTGGTTGTTCCCTCCGGAACCGCACATGCGCATCATCGTCGACATGATTGAGTGGTGCGCGCAGCACATGCCGTCCTACAACCCGATCTCCATCAGTGGATACCACATTCGCGAAGCCGGGGCGACCGCGGTCCAGGAACTGGCCTTCACGCTCGCTGACGGGTTCTGCTACGTTGAGCACTGCCGTGACCGAGGGCTTGCCGTAGACGCTTTTGCCCCCCGACTGTCGTACTTTTTCGACATCCACAACGATTTTTTCGAAGAGATTGCGAAACTGCGTGCGGCCCGGCGCATCTGGGCACGCCACATGCGCGACCGGTACGGCGCCACGGATCCACGCTCGTGGTTGCTTCGCTTTCACTCGCAGACCGCCGGGGTGAGCCTGACCGCACAACAACCCGAGAACAACATCGTGCGCGTCGCATACCAGGCGCTGGCGGCCGTGCTTGGCGGCACGCAGTCGCTACACACAAACTCAATGGACGAGACCCTCGCCCTTCCCAGCGAAAAGGCAGCGCGCATCGCAGTCCGTACCCAGCAGATCCTGGCCTACGAGACGGGCGTGCCGGACACCATCGACCCTCTCGCCGGCTCCTACTACGTCGAGTCACTGACGAACTGGATGGAGGAGCAGGCCGAGGAGTACTTCCGCCGGATCCAGACCGAGGGGGGCGTCCTCGACGCCATCCGCAGCGGGTTCTTCCAGCGCGAGATTGGTCGGGCCGCGTACGACTTTCAGCGCGAAGTGGAGCGCAAACAGCGCATCCAGGTGGGCGTCAACGATTTTGTCGAGGCCGATGAACGTATCGAGATTCCAATTCTCAAGATCGACGAAACCATCGAACAGCGGCAAGCCTCACGAGTCCGCGAGCGACGCGCTGCAAGGAACGAACCGCAGGTCACACAGTCACTGGCAGCCGTCACGGCCTCCGCCCGCGAAGGAGACAATCTCGTACCTCCGGTGCTCGACGCGGTAAGGAGCTACGCAACGCTGGGAGAAATCGTGGAGGCCATGCGCCTGGTATTCGGGGGGTACCGCGAACCTCCAGTGCTGTAATCCGGCACACCGGTTTTCCGTGCAACGCGGAAGACCGCTGCATCTCCCTCATTGCCGCCGGTCATTCACCGAGTGGTATCGATCAGGGCCGTGACGTCCAGGGGTGCCTCCCACGCATCATTGCCGCGGATCACTCACATGTCCCTGTGGTTTCCGGTGAAGAGGCGACTCGGATTCGAGTCGCCTCTTCATGCGGCAGGGGGGACTCACCATCGAACCGAATGGGCCGCTCTTCCTCACGCGGCGCAAAGAGCCGGTCTCGACTGCTTCGTCAGCCAGAAGCCCGCCATTTTCGTTGCACACCTGGCGGGAACGGACCCGCGACGGAGGAAACTCGATGAGAAGAGTGCGTCCATGTTTCGTAATATTCTGCGTCTGACGGTTGCCGTTGCGTTACTGCTCACCTGCACCGCACTGGCAACGGCACGGCCACTGCGCCCTTTGGGTGGGGAAAACCATACATTGATGCGCTTCCCGACCCTCTATGGAAATGCCATCGTCTTCGAAGCGCACGGCAACCTGTGGACGGTCGATCGAAGAGGCGGTGTGGCCCGACGCCTGACTGCCGACCACGGGTTTGATCTGATGCCTCGTTTCTCACCCGACGGCTCCATGCTCGCATTCACCGGGGAGTACCAGGGAAATGTGGACGTCTACGTCATGCCCTCCAAAGGTGGAATCGCCCGCCGTCTGACGTTCCACTCCGACGTGGTAAGTCGGGCACCGGCGCGTTGGGGACCCGACAACATGGTGGTCACCTGGACTCCCGACTCCCGCAACATCGTCTTTCTTTCGCGACGCGATGCGTGGAACAGCTGGTATGGTCGGCTGTTCAAGGTACCGGTCGGGGGGGGACTGCCCACCCCGCTTCCTCTCGACCGCGGCGGACTCCTCACCTACAGTCCAGACGGGCATTCCATCGCCTACAATCGCATTTTCCGAAACTTTCGTACGTGGAAACGCTACAACGGAGGGCTCGCTGCCGACGTATACACCTACAACTGGAAGACCCGGAAGCTCGTTCGAATCACAAACTGGAAAGGTACCGACACGTGCCCGATGTGGTACGGGCGCAAGATCTACTTCCTGTCAGATCGCGACAGTCATCGACGAGAGAATCTCTGGGTGTATGACCTGGATCGCAAGATTTTCACCGAGATCACACACTTCACCAACTACGACATCGATTTTCCAAGCCTCGGCATCGGGCCGTCGGGCAAGGCTGGAATCGTCTACCAGCAGGGCGGGAGTCTCTGGGTGCTCGACCTGCCGTCTGGGCGCAACCACTGCATCGACGTCTCGGTACCCGATGACGGCGCCCGTACGGGACCACGCTATGTGGACGCCTCGAAGTACATCCGCACCCAGGATACCGCGCAACAGACGGACTACATGCTCTCGCCGAACGGGAAGCGCGCGGTCTTCTCCGCACGTGGTGATCTGTTCACGGTGCCGGAAAGGCACGGGGCCACACGCAACCTGACCTGCACGAGCAATGCCGACGAGGACCATCCGCGCTGGTCCCCTGACGGCCGGACCATCGCCTATACGACAGACGTCAGTGGAAACCAGGAGATCGCCATCCGCCCGGCCATCGGGGGGGCTGAAAAACTCCTGACAGACTTTCCAACCGGTTTCTACTACCAGCCGCAGTGGTCACCCGACGCCACTCGTCTCGTCGTACCCGATGCCAACCAGAACCTGTGGATTGTTTCCACCACCGGAACGAAGCCTGTCCACGTCGCACAGGACCGCTACCAGGAGATCCACGACGAGCGGTGGTCGCCGGACGGTCAGTGGCTTGCGTACAGCATCACCAACACGAACCAGCAGCACAGCATCTGGCTCTATCGCCTGAAAACCGGCAAGGCCACGAGACTCACCGACCGCATGGGCAACGACTTCTCACCCACCTTCTCTCCTGACGGGAAGTACCTCTACTTCATTGCCACGCGACACGACAATCCCACCTTCAGCGAAAGCGAGTTCAATGTGGCAACGCTCAAGATGTCGGGGATCTACGTCGCCACCCTGCGCCAGAGCGAACCCTCCCCGTTTGCGCCGCGCTCCGACGAGGGGGCAGTTGAACCTGAGAAGAAAGTCGTCGCAACATCCTACAAACCCGGACCAATCAAGCCGTTCGCCATTGACACCGAAGGGCTCATCCGCCGCGCGGTGCCCCTGCCAGTCACAGCCGCCGACATCGCCTCGATCAATGTCCGGGGGGAGAAGGTCTACTACATGACCACTCCGCCCGCAACAATCGACGGTCAGCTTCCGGGAGAGAAAACAGCCCTTCACGTCTTTGACATGAAGACCCGCAAGGACACCGTGATTGTGGAAGGACTCGACACCTACAGTCTCTCTGCGGACGGAACTCGCGTGCTTTACAGCAAGGGGACAACGTACACAATCGCCGATACCAGTCCCGGTACCAGCGGTTCCCCCAAGAATCCCGTAACGCTCGACCTTACCCACATGATCACCCGAATCGTCCCGCGCCAGGAATGGGGAGAAATGTTCAACAATGCCTGGCGGCTCGTGCGCGACCTGTTCGTCCTCAAGAGCATGAACGGAGTCAACTGGCTGGCGGTGCACAATGCGTACGCGCGCTTGCTTCCTCTCCTCGGTTCACGTGAAGACCTCAACTACCTGATAGGAGAGGTACAGGGCGAGCTTGCCAGCTCCCACACCTACGTGGGCGGGGGCGACCGTGACAACTACGATCCCACGGTCCGCACGGCGCTGCTCGGCGCGAACTTTGCCCTCGACAGACAATCAGGGCGCTATCGCTTCGCCCGCATCTTTCACGGTGACAACAGCCGACCGGGTTACCGCGCACCACTGTGCCAGCCCGGCGTGGACGTCAAGACCGGTGACTATCTGGTAGCAGTGAACGGACACCCTCTGAAGGCCCCGGTCAACCCGTACAGCCTCTTTGTGGGGCTCGATCACCAGCCCGTCACGCTCACGGTGTCAGATACTCCCGACGGCCCCCGTCGCGAGGTGACCGTCTCCCCGATCACAAACGAGCTCAATGTACGAGAGCACGCGTGGATCAAGCACAACCGGGAACTGGTGAGCCGTCTCTCGGGCGGACGCATCGCCTACGTCTACCTGTCAGACATGGAGGCGCTCGGCATGCATCAGTTCATCCAGCAGTTCTATCCGCAAATGAACTGCCGGGCGTTGATCATCGATGACCGCTACAACGGTGGCGGCTTCATCGACCAGATCGTCCTCGAACGCCTGCGCCGCGTACTGATAGGCATGAGCACGAACCGGGCACGGGCAGCCACGACCATTCCGCAGCAGTTGATCAACGGTCCCAAGGCCTGTCTGCTCAACCATTACTCCGCCTCGGACGGCGACATCTTCCCGTACTATTTCCGGAAATACAAACTCGGGCCGCT
>JAJXVI010000602.1 GCA_021782195.1 bacterium
GAACGAGTCCCGGTCCCTCGGGCCCACGACGAGGTCTTCCGGCTGGCAGAGACGATGAATGCGATGCTCACCCGGTTGCAGGAAGCCGGCGCACACGTCTCGCCGTTGCCCTGTTGCTGTGCATCTGTGCGATTTTCTTCCTTCTTGGGCGCGAGTCGACCCGCCCGCCCGAGCTTGCCCGATCGGCGCCGGTTGCCGCTGTACCGTCCCGACGGCGCGCTGAACCCGTTGTCCGGGCCGGTGCAGGGCAGGCCGCGGTCTCGTCCGATTCCGTCCCCCCTCCGGCCGGCTCCACAACGTTTGTGCCGGATGGCCCGCCGGAATCGCCTCCCGTCCCCCCGTCGCCCGCCCTCGCGGCACGGTCCTCTTCGGCCGTGCCGCGCGAGCCGCATCCGCGCTTGCCGGAGCGAACTGTTTCCGCCCCGCCTTCCCACGCGACGCCACCGGTCACGGTCCTCGGTGCGCGCTGCGTCGCGAATGCTCGGCCCGCGAGCCGTCGTGCGCGGCGTGCGATCCCAGGCCGCGTCGACCCGACGATGCAACGGAAGGTGGCCTTCTACTTTCAACAGGTCGACACCATCGGCCCCGGCGAACTCTGCAACGACCCGCAGACGTTTGCCAACCAGGTGCTCGACGGTGCAATGCAGGGCAATTCCCGGGACCTTGACGCTCTGGTCGCACGCAGCAACGATTCCGAACGAAAAGCAAGGGCACTCGTCCCACCGCCACCGTGCGTGGGTTTCCATCGCAACCTGCTGCGCGTGTCGGCCCGCAGCAACCACATCATCCACACGCTGCAACAGGCGATGCAGACCAGCAACGTCAGCGCGCTCAGCACGGTGAGCGAGCAGGCTCTCGAGGTTCAGAACGAAACCGTAGCGTTGCAAGAGCAGGAACAGGACCTCAAGATCCGCTTCCGGATTTCCGGTAGATAGCACCGTTCGCGGGCGCGTGGAAGCACGTTGCTGGCCCGCAACGGCGCGTGTCGCTGTGAACGCGGCAGAAGGTCCGAGAGGAGTTTGATGTCGCTTTCAGGAGAGCCGGGTTGGCTTGTGTTCGTGGGTGTGCTCGTGGTTCTGCTGGCGCTCGATGCGGGGCTCTTCCACCGCTCTCCGCGGCGCGCCTCGCTGCGGGAGGCGCTCGCATGGAGCGTGTTCTGGGTGGGCGTTGGAATCGCGTTTGGCGTGGGCATCTACGTGGACGGAGGTTCTTCCACAAAGGCAGCCCATGAAGCCGGACTGTGCTATTTCACGGCCTGGTTGGTCGAGAAATCGCTTTCAGTAGACAACCTCTTTGTGATCGCGCTGATCTTCACCTACTTCAAGGTGGATCGTGCGATTCAGCATCGCGTGCTCTTCTGGGGAGTCATCGGTGCCATCGCGACTCGCGCGCTCGTCATCGTGTGCGGTCTCGGCCTGCTCGCTCGGTTTGAATGGATGCAACTTGTGTTTGCGGGTTTCCTCATCTATTCGGGGGTGCGGATGTGGAGGGAGGAGGAGACCTTCGGCGACTTCTCTCCGGACCGCAACCTGTTCGTCCGACTGGCGCGGCGGCTGGTTCCCGTGAGCGAGGAGTACCACGGCGCGAGTTTCTTCGTGCGCCTGCCCGACGAGAAGCGGCGTCAGGTGCTTCACGCCACGCCGCTGTTCATCGCACTGCTCGTCGTCGAGACCGCCGACCTGGTTTTTGCGGTCGACTCCATTCCTGCCGTGCTTGGCGTCTCGCGCGATCCGTTCGTGGTCATCACGTCAAACGCGTTCGCAATCCTGGGACTGCGTGCCATGTACTTTGTGCTCGCCGCGTTTCTCGAACGCTTTCACCACCTGCAGGAGGGGGTCAGCGTGATTCTGGTGTTCGTGGGCGCAAGGATGATTGCCGAACAATGCGGCTACGACTGGGCGACGCACTTGACCCTCCTTTTTATCGCCACCGTCCTGGTAGCGACCGTGGGGATTTCGCTCTGGCAGGAGCGAGGAGGGGGACAGCAACGCCATGCGTCAACCGACCCGCCTTGAATCGCAGACTGGGCAGGAATCGCGGGGACGAAACGCAGAACAGTTCGCCCCATGATCGAGCAGAATGAATTTCAGACCCGCCTGGCCGAGCTCTCGGCGCAGGCCATCGCGCGCATCGAACAGGCAGCTTCCAGCAAGGATCTGGAGGCAGTATCAGTTCACTTCCTGGGTCGCAAGGGGGAGCTGACTGTCGTGCTTCGCGGACTTGCGAGCGTTCCGTCCGACCAGCGCCCCGCAATGGGCCGACTGGCCAATGAAGTCAAGAGCGAGCTTGAGGGGCGGTTGGCCGCGCGTGAGAACGTGTTGCGCGTGGAGGAACAGGAGCGTCGTTTGCGCACCGAGCGTCTTGATGTGACCCTGCCCCCACCGATTCTTGAACCTGGCCATCTGCACCCCCTTACCCAGGCATTGCGACGCCTCAAACAGATCTTCATCGGGCTCGGCTTTGAGGTTGTCGACGGTCCTGAAGTGGAAATGGACTACTATAACTTTGAAGGGCTGAACATTCCGGCCGACCATCCTTCACGCGACATGTGGGATTCCTTCTACCTCGGGGGCAACATGCTGCTCCGCAGCCACACGTCACCGGTACAGGTTCGCGTGATGGAGCGCCAGAAACCGCCCGTGAGAGTGATCGTGCCGGGCAAGTGCTATCGGCGTGACGCGGTGGACGCCACGCACTCCTGGCAGTTTCAACAGATCGAGGGGCTCCTCATCGACGAGGGCATCACGTTTGCCAACCTCAAGGGTGTCCTCGATACGTTTGCGCGTGAAATGTTTGGAGCACGCCGCAAGACGCGCTTCATCCCCTCCTACTTTCCCTTCACCGAACCAAGCGCTG
>JAJXVI010000015.1:0-11577 GCA_021782195.1 bacterium
GCTCCACGACAGCGCGCAATGAGCAGTTTCGCTGACGCGTACGCATGGTGGACTCGTTTACACTGACCCGCAACTCACCCATTTTTGATTCGCTGACGTGTACGCGTGGTGGAGTCTTGTGCTGGATTGACCGGGTCCACGACAGCGGGCTATGAGCGATTTCGCAGTGCAAAGGCCCTCAGTGTACCCGCGACGTACATACCCGGCGACGGAGGAAACTGCAGGCAATGAAATACTCTCTCTATGTCGGGATTCTTTTTCTTCACTCGTGGCTGCGCTGGCTGGTCCTTGGGTGTGGTCTGGCGACCGTGCTGCTGCCTCGCGCGGAGAAGCGGAGAATGTTCGACCTTGGATTTCTTTACAGTCTGGACGTCCAGCTGGTGCTGGGTGCCGTGCTTTACTTCTTTCTCAGCCCGTACGGTGTGAGCAGCTTTCGTCACCTCGACATGAAAGACGACGTGCAACGCTTCTGGGCTGTCGAGCATGTGACCGGAATGGTGGCGGCGGCACTTATCGCCCACATTGCGAGATGGTCTGCTTCGCGGATGACCGACGAGCGGGCCGCGGACCGGCGTCGATTCTGGGCAACGCTCGTACCCTGGTTCCTCATCGTTTTCACGATTCCGTGGCCATTCCTCAAGTATGGTCGACCGCTTTTCAGGCTCTGAGCCTGGACGTGCGTGGCCCGATACGCGTGGGACCGCTCGGTATGGACATCTGTTCACATCCGGTTAATGGCGTTTCTGGGTGAGTGCAAGTATGATGTGAGTGTCAGACGGGCACACAGGGTGACCAGAAACTGGTCGCAACGAACCAGCCCCTCTTGCTGGAAGGGAGGTAACATAGTGGAACGTTCATCGAGCAACGCGGTTGCCATGCTGAAGATCATGCGTCTCATCGAGAAGAAGCGGAAGGCAAAGTATGAGAAGCGTTACAAGGCCTCTGCACGCAAGGTCAGCTAGCCTTCGTCAGCCCCCCGCAAGACTGAGGCAAAAGCCTCCCAGAAAGCCCTGGGGGGCTTTTCACTTTTCCGTCTCGTGAGCGCCGCGCCTTCTTGCGGCCGTCTCCTCGCTAAATCAGTTGCCCTCCGATGACGCTGGTGGACGGGCGCGGGTCGTGAGTGCAGCGTCCCCGCACCCGGAACTCACAGCGCTACGTCCGATGCTCTGATCGGCGGCTCCGTATCGTGAGCGGCATGCGGCATTGCGAGCCCGGGTTCACGTCTGGCTGGAAACAGCGGAATGCAGGCATTGTCCTTACCGTCATCGAACCTGCCTCCACCATGCAGCCGTTGCCCGCAGGTTCATCTGCTGATGAGCCGACTTTTCATATCGAGACGCTCGGGTGTCGTGTCAACCAGTACGACGAGGAAATGCTACGTCGTGAGTTTTCTAGCCAGGGGTTTCGAGAAGTCGCATTCGAGGAACATCCCGACGTCCACGTCATCAACACCTGTACGGTGACGTCCGTGGCTGACAAGAAATCTCGTCAACTCATTCGTCGTGCCCTTCGTGCCAACCCGCACGCGCGGGTGATCGCCACCGGCTGCGCCGTAGGCAATCGTGCGGCACTGGGGGGAGATCTTTCCGGGCGCGTTATCACTGTCTCCAATCGTCAGAAAGACCGCCTAATCGACGTGGTGTGCGCCACCTTTCCCGACCACCACGCGCGCGACGAGAGCAGCATCAAAGAAGGGTCCACGCAACATCGAGCCCGTGCGTTGCTGAAAGTGCAGGACGGCTGCAACCAGTTCTGCACTTTCTGCATCGTACCATTTGTGCGTGGACGCGCCCGCAGCAAACCGCCGAACGAGGTGCTGACAGAGGCACGTGCTCTCGTCGCTGCCGGATTTGCGGAGATTGTGGTGACCGGAGTACACGTTGGCTGGTACGGTCGCGATCTCGACGAGAACGGCTGCATCGTGGACAGGGCAACTCCATCAGACGGCCCCGCACCGACCGGAACCACCTTTCCCTGGCACCTTGGCCGTCTCATGCGGCTCCTTGCGGAACAGTCCGGAGCGCCTCGCCTGCGCCTGTCATCCATCGAGCCAGCCGACTTTCCTCCCGACCTCCTGGACACCATGGTGGAACTCGGCAACATCTGTCCGCACCTTCACCTGGCGCTCCAGCACGCCAGTGACACTATCCTTGACCGCATGCACCGCGGTTACACGCTTGCTCACCACGACGCACTCGTGGACGCATTCCTGTCTCGCTTCCCGGACGGCGCCTTGACTGCCGACATCCTGGTGGGCTTTCCAGGAGAGACCGACGCGGATTTTGCCATCCTCGAACGATATCTGCAGTCTCGCCCATACGCCCATCTCCACGTATTCCCCTACTCGAAGCGACCGGGTACCCAGGCCAGCAGACTGCCGGACCCCGTGGACGCCGCCTTGCTGGCTCATCGTATGGAAAGGGTTCTCTCCATCGGAAGAGAGGCCGAGAATTCCTTTCGCAGACGCTTTGTGGGCCGGCGCGTATCGGTACTCGTGGAGGAGGCGTCT
Source organism: bacterium (assembly GCA_021782195.1). Lineage (GTDB taxonomy): Bacteria > Vulcanimicrobiota > Xenobia > RGZZ01 > RGZZ01 > JAJXVI01. The sequence continues at coordinate 2,510 of JAJXVI010000015.1, forward strand.
GGCGGAACGTGCCGAGGAACTTCTGACAACTATCTGGGTCTTACCTTCGACGGTCCGAACGACCTGCTCGGTCGTATCGTAACCGTTCGGGCCACCGCAGTAACGCCATCAGGCCTTTCCGCAGTGCTTGAAGATTCTCAACACAACCTGGAGGACTTCTCGGATGGGCAGGGAATACCCCGGCGCCTCAGAGCAGAGAGGCGGAGTGCAGCTGGCGCCCGCGTGTGGCCTACCGGCTGACCAAGCGATAGAGTAGAAAGATGTCAGGTTTCTTTGACAGACTGAGATCGCAGCGCCCGAAGACGACCGCGCAACCCGGTGCAAATGCGAGTCGCGAGATACCGGACAACCTGTGGGTCAAGTGCAGCCGATGCCATACGGCTGTCTTCCGCAAGGTCTTCGAAGAGCAGTTCAAAGTCTGTGACAAGTGTGGCTATCACCATAAGCTGACCGCATGGGAGCGGGTGTCGCTCCTCTCCGACCCCGATGCTTTCCTGGAGTGGGATGCCGGCATCACCCCCGCCGATCCGCTTCAGTTCGGACCGGATTACCAGCGAAAACTGGAAGAGGATCGACAGAAGACGCGTCTTGGTGACGCTGTTCTCAGCGGCCGTACGTTGCTCGCGAACCATCCCGTGGCGCTCGGCGTCATGGATTTCGCCTTTCGCGGGGGCTCCATGGGCTCGGTCGTTGGAGAAAAGATAACGATGCTCATGGAAAGAGCACTGTCCGAGCGCTTGCCAACCATTGTGGTGACCTCATCAGGAGGGGCACGCATGCAGGAAGGAATCTACTCCCTCATGCAGATGGCGAAGACCAGTGCCGCACGCGTGCGCCTGCAAGAGGCCGGTCTTCCCTACCTGGTCGTGCTGACCGATCCGACCACGGCCGGCGTCGCCGCCAGTTTTGCCGCCCTGGGTGACGTCATCCTGGCCGAGCCGGATGCTATCATCGGCTTTTCGGGAGCCCGTGTCATCGAACAGACGATACGCCAGAAGCTTCCCGAAGGTTTCCAGACTTCAGAGTTCTACCTCAAGCACGGCTTCATTGACAGCGTGGTGCCGCGCAAAGACCTCAAGAGTTCGCTTGCCCGGCTGCTCGGGTTTCTCACGCGAAGTGGTTCTGTGGCGAGTGTCACAGAGTAGCCGTCGCGGCCTCGATGGGAGGCAGGGCCAGTCATCCCTCAGGAAGGCTGGCAGATTCGAGGCAGGGAGTGACCGTTTTTGACACAGCGCGTTCTTGAAGTTGAGTCTCCCCTGCTCGAGCTCGAGGAGAAGATCAACGAATTGAAGATCGTCAACCAGACCGGCAAGATCGACCTGTCAAGGGAGATCGAGGCGCTTGAACGCAAGGCATCCCAGCTCAAGAAGAGCATCTACGAGAACCTGACGCCGTGGGAGAAGGTGCGACTTGCGCGCCACCCCGAGCGCCCCACCACCCTCGAGTACGTGAACGCGATGTTCACCGATTTCTTTGAGCTTCACGGCGATCGCCACTACGCCGACGATGCCGCCATTGTGGGCGGATTCGCTCGCCTCGACGGTCAGCCGGTCATGGTCATCGGTCACCAGAAGGGCAAGGAGACCCGCGAGAACCTCTTTCGTAACTTCGGAATGCCGAATCCGGAAGGCTTTCGCAAGGCCGGTCGCCTGATGAAGCTGGCTGCCAGTTTCCACGTCCCCATCGTGACGTTCATCGATACCCCTGGCGCCTATCCCGGAATCGAGGCCGAGGAGCGGGGCCAGTACGAGGCGATTGCCCAGAACATTGCGCTCATGTCATCGCTTCCCGTTCCCATCATCGTAACGGTGATCGGTGAAGGTGGAAGCGGTGGTGCCCTTGCCATTGGAATGGGCGACCGTGTCCTGATGCTTGAACACTCCGTGTACTCGGTCATCTCCCCGGAAGGATGCGCCTCCATTCTCTGGCGCGACGCCACTCGTGCAGAGGAAGCCGCCCGGGCTCTGCGCATCACGGCTCAGGACCTCCACCGGCGCGGCATCATCGACGCGATCGTGTCCGAACCTCCCGGGGGGGTACACCGTGCGCCGCACGTCGTGTTCGGTAAACTGGCAAATATCATTGCCGAGTCGATTGAAGAACTGGCCGCATTGCCTTCTGCGCTTCTGGTGGAGAGGCGTTACCAGAAGTACCGCGCCATGGGCGAATTCGTCTGTGCGGTCGAGAATGAAGAACGGGTCCCTGTGGCAGCTGGCGTGGGTTGACTTCGTTCGGCGGCGTGTGCTGAAGGTTCCCGTGCCCTTTACGAAATAGCGCGAGCTCAGCCGTTCAGGCTGGCCTCGTGCTTTTCCGTCACGTGCGCCACGATGGCGTCTGCCGTCTGACTCCTCCCACGCCCCGACGCGAGATGCGAGACGCTACACGTCGAGGTAATGTGCCAGGTGTGCGAACCGTTCGGCGAGTGCCGTGCGTTGCCGCGCCACGTTCACGATCACCGGGCGCCGCAGACGCAGGTGCGCTGCTCGCACCGCGCGCCACAGCGCGTTGTAAATCCCGCCGTGATGTTGCGCAATCCAGGCGGCCAGTTGCAGCGACCTTCCGACGATGGCATCGTTGCATCCTTCTTCCAGGATCCTGCCGATGGTTCGCATGTCCAGGTGGTTGCCGCACTCAAGCGCCTGCCGTGCCAGTCCGCGCAGTTGTGTGCGCAGGTAGACGGTCAGCATCTCGGCGCCACGCGCCTTCACGCCGGCTGGTAGCGTCGGGTGTTCGGTCACGTGCCGTACAATCTCGCGCCATCCCGGCCAGAAGAAGCGCCAGGTGGCGGTGCCGCAACTGGAAGTCGCGTGAACCGTAAAGATCGCCACGCACGTATGAGAGATCACATACGGGAAGCTCGTCGCGGTGCGCATGAGGAGGTCAAGGTCGAAAGCCGGCCCGACGTGCTCGTCGAGCAGCCCGACCTCGCTCAGGACGTCACGACGAAACACCACGCCCGTCCAGTCGGGGTGGTTTCCATCCAGCAGGTTCAGCATCCCTTCGGGGGGATCGTAGCGTCCCTCCCGTTTCCACTGCAGGACCGGCGCAGCCAGAACCTCTCCGCTGCCCGTCATGCGCACCGTGGTCCCCGCGCTCCACCTGGCGTCGGGAAACTGCTCGAACCCTTTCAAAACGGTCTCGTAGAAGTGCGGCAACAACACGTCGTCGTCGGAGAGCAGCGAGAAAAAGGGGGTCTCCACCGCACGAAGGCCCGCGTTGAAGTTGCGGGTCATGCCGATGTTCTCGGCATGACAGATGTAGCGCACGCGCGGGTCGGAGGACGCGAGTTCCGCCACCACTGCGGCGGTCTCGTCGCCCGAAGCGTTGTCGCAAACGAGCACCTGCAGGTGCGGATACGACTGCGCGAGCACGCTGCGCACAGCGCGCCGCAACATGGCGGGACGGCGCCAGGTGGGAATGACGGTCGTGATGATGGGAGGGTCGGAGGCGGGGGTGCTCAACGCGGCACCGTCGGCTTGGGCATGCGCGATGCTTTCGGGTCCGCCCACCCTTCTCCTGTTGCTTTGCGCGCTTCGGGGACGCTCCCGCGCTCTTGCGGCGCACTTCGGGGACGCTCTGCCGACCCCGCGCCCGTGAACTCCTGCTCTTGCACGCGGAGCGTGGTGCTGGTAAGGTATAGCACGTGACAGACAACATTGTTGACGTGCCCGTGTTTGTGTTGTGTGGTGGCCTGGGGACGCGCCTGCGCGAAGAGACCGAGACGCGTCCCAAGCCCATGGTGCCGATCGGAGGACGTCCGATTCTCTGGCACGTGATGCGCAGTTACTCCCGCTACGGTTTTCGCCGGTTCATCCTGTGCCTGGGCTACAAGGCCGAGGTCATCAAGTCATACTTCCTGAACTACGCATACCTGAACAGCGACTTCACGGTGGAATTGAAGTCCAACTCGCTCACCGTGCACTCCATCGACCACGACCAGGACTGGCGCGTGACGCTCGCCGACACCGGCGAGACGACGATGACCGGCGCCCGTGTGGCGCGTGCGGCGGCGCGTTACCTCGGGGACGCAACCGAGTTTGCAGTGACCTACGGAGACGGCCTGACCGACGTCGACCTCGCGACGGAATACCAGTTCCACCGTTCGCACGGGATGCTTGGAACGGTCCTCGGCGTGAACCCTCCTTCGCGTTTCGGGGAACTGCGCGTGACCGATGACCGCGTGGAGGAGTTCAGCGAGAAACCGGATTTCGCCGACAACTGGATCAACGGCGGCTATTTCTTTTTTCGACGCGACTTTCTGTCGTATCTCGAAAAGGATGAAACGTGCGTGCTGGAGCGTGACCCGCTCGTGCGACTGGCCCGCGACGGGCAACTCTGCGTGTACAAACACCGCGGATTCTGGGCTTGCATGGACACCCAGCGCGACCGTGAGCATCTCGACCGACGCTGGGCGTCAGGGGACGCGCCCTGGGCCCCCTGACGCTCACGCTCCCCATCCCTCCCGCTCCCCGTCCCCCGCATTGCGGCGCGATCCCCGTCGCCCTGCGGTGGGACGACCTACAGCCCTTCCGCGGACGTCCCCTCCCTGTAGTAGCGCGCCATCTCGTCCCATGCGGCGGCGGCGCTCCACCCGAGGGCCCGCGCGTCGGGGATGTCGGTGTTGACCCGCACGGCGGGCTCGGGGAACTCGCGCTGCTCCGCCAGCTGCACGCTGCACGCCACGCCAAGTCGCGGCTCCATCTCCCGCGCCACGCGCAGGGCAAACGCCCCCTGGCTTTCCGCGTAGCCGCTCGGGGAAACTCGGCTGAAGCCGAGCTCGGGCAGCGCGTCCACGAACTTTGCGTAGACGCGCGCGAGCAGGGAAACGTGGATGTTGTCGCGCACGTAGGCCGGCGTGTTGCACGTGGCGGCCTTCCCGTCCAGCCAGTTGCGCACGAGCCACGCCGTGAAGCGCGGTTCCTCGTACGGCCCGAACGGGTTGGGAATCACGAACTTGCCAAGCCCCAGGCGGCCGCGCTCGCAGTAGTAGCCGAAGACGCGTGCGGTCAGCGCCTTTGACAGCCCGTACGGGGAAAAGTCGGGCAGTCCCTGCGACCCCGCGCCCTCCCCTCCTTCGAACACGCTGCCCGTGATCAGCACGCGGCGGCCCCCTCCATCCCGCAGGGCCTCGAGCACCGCGGGCAGGCGCCGCGTGTTGTGGGCGAGCGCCGCCACCGCGTCAAAGTCCGGGCTCTTGTAGTTCGTGACGTCCGCGCCGTGGGGGGCGAGCACGTCGAAGTGGCCGGTTCGCAGCAGGTCGAGGAAGGCGTCGTCCCCGAAAGCGACTCCGAAGCAGGGCGTCGAGAGCTCCGCCGCCAGTTGCGCGCGGCGCCTCCGCAGCGGCTCGTCGTAGCCTTCCAGCGGGAGTCGGAACGTTGTGGTGACCTCGTGGCCTGCGTCCGCGAGCGCGCGCACGAACCACATCCCTGTAAAAGAACTGGCGCCGGTGAACAGGATTCTCAGCGGTTCGCTCCTCCTTCAGCCGAGGTGCCAGGCGCGGTCGAAGTCGCGGTGCCCGCGGTCCTTGTCGGAGAGCACGGCCGGGAGCCTGGGCCAGTCGATGTTGAACGCGGGATCGTTCCATCGCACGCCGCGCTCGTGTGTCGGAGCGTAGAGGGCGTCTACGAAATAGAACGCTTCAGTGTCGTCGTCGAGGGTCACGAAACCGTGCGCGCATCCTCTGGGAACGTACATCATTCGGCGGTTCTCCGCGCTCAGTTCGGCGCCCACGCTCTGACCGAAGGTGGGCGAGGCGGGCCGGAGGTCGAGCACCACGTCGTAGAGGCGTCCGCGGATGCAGCGCACGAGCTTGGTTTCGCCGTGGTCGCCGAGCTGGTAGTGCATGCCCCGCAGTGTGCCGGCGTGCGCGCTGTGCGAGTCGTTCACCTGGATGAAGTGGTTGACCAGGCCGCGGTCGCGAAACTCGTCCTGGCAGAAGACGCGTGCGAAGAAGCCGCGGTCGTCGCCCCGCTTTTCGAGGTCGATGACGAATGCGCCGGGAATTTTCGTTTCGGTGAAGATCATGGCGTCTTCGAAAGCCGATCGAGAAGGTGTGCGCGATGGCGCAGGGAGCGAAGCCGCACGAAGCGGTCGCCTTCAAAGTCGGCGGGCCCGAAACCGTGCTCTCGCATCTTGCGGTGGAGTTCCTCCATGCCGCTGTGCAGGTTGTAGGTGAGCCCGAAGTCTGGCAGCAGCGAGGTCAGCAGGTTGAAGTTCACGCGATAGTTCCGCGGGTCGGCGCCAACCTCGCCCGTGTAGACCACGCGTGCCGTCGGAATCAGGCGGGCCACCTCGTCGCCCACATCGCGGACCTGATAGTTCGCGTCGTTGGCCCCAATGTTCACGGCCCGATTGTGCACGACGTCGCGCGGGGCTTTTGCAAACGCGATGAACGCGCGGGCGATGTCATGGCAGTGAATCAGCGGACGCCACGGCGATCCGTCTGACTGGATGCGAATCTCGCCGTAGGCGTGTGCGGAGGCGAGAAGGTTGTTCACCACCAGGTCGATGCGGAGCATGGGAGAGTGGCCGTAGGCGGTTGCGTTGCGCAGGAAGACGGGGCTGAACGTGTCGTTGGCCAGCGCTGACACGGCCAGTTCGGTGTCGATCTTCGATTGCGCGTAGGCCGTGAGGGGATTGAGCGGGTCGGTTTCATCGAGGTCGAGCTTTTCGCCCTTCCCGTAGACCGAGCAGCTTCCCGCAAACAGGAAACGCGGGACGCCCACTTCGCGGGCCAGGCGCGCCAGGCGGATGGAGGCGTCGCGGTTCACGTCGAGCGTGAGCGGCGCATTGAGGGCGCCCATCGGGTCGTTCGACAGGGCGGCGAGGTGCATGACCGCGTCGCAGCCGTCGAGATCGGACGGGGAGACGTCACGGACGTCCTTGATGAGCTCGCGATCCGGAGGCGTCACCGCTTCCCACGCGCAGCCGTCGAAGAGCCCGAGGTCGCAGCCCACAACGTGGTGGCCCTCCTGGCGCAGCAGTTCGACGAGATGGCTGCCGATGTAGCCCCGATGGCCGGTCACGAAAACTTTCATCGCAGCGGCCTCGGAGCGTGGACGCTGGGCCTGGGGAGCGCGGGTAGGAACACTCTGGGTACCTCCTGGCGAGTTCGTCACGGACAGGTTCGCGCCGTGAGCCTGCCTCCCTGCGCCGTCCGCGGACGCTCGCGCCTGCCTCCCTGCGCCGTCCCTTCCCCCGCGCCGTCCGCGGACCTGCTCGCGCCTGCCTCCCCTGCGCCGTCCTCGGACGCTCGCGCCTGCCTCCCCCGCGCCGTCCCTTCCCCCGCGCCGTCCGCGGACCTGCTCGCGCCTGCCTCCCCCGCGCCGTCCGCGGACCCGATCGGTGCGGGAGAAGCATCGGGCGGGCAGGTTCGCCGGCGCGCAGGGCGAACGCAAGGGGCCGAGAACGAGTGAGTATGCGAATCGTTATAGACGTCCGTCCGTTGCAGAAAGACCCGGCCGTCCGCGGAATCGGCACCTATGTTCGCGAGTTGCTCCGGCATCTATCGCGCGTCGACACCACGAACGACTACTTCCTGATGCAGTGCCGCGGCGTGGACCCGCTGTGCATCGATCTTTCGGAGGGGTTCAAGGTGCACACGCTCTGGGTTGGGGCCTGGCGCGGACGTCTGTCCGCGTTCAACCTGTTGCGCGACTGGTTGTTTCTCGGACGCGAGGTCGGGGCGGTGCGTCCCGACGTGGTGCACTTCACGGCCCCCATCGAAGCGCGCCAGTTCTACGACGTGGGCCGCTACAACGGTTCCACGGTGGCCACCCTGCACGACATCACGCCAATCGTCTGCCGTTCCCTCGTCTTTCGGGGACGTCGCGCGCTCCTCTGGCCTCTCTATCGTTTTCTCTTCCACCACCTTCGAAGCCTGGGTCACGTGATCACCAACTCAGCCACGACCGCGCGCGACGCCGAGCAGGTGATCGGGATCCCCGCCTCTCGCGTGACCGCCACCCCCCTCGCGCTGCCGGAGGACCCCGACGTTGCGCGCGCCTCCGCGGACGAACTGCTGCACGCCGTCCCGGCTGCCGCGGAGGACTATCTGCTGTACGTGGGCGAGCTCTCCCCGTCCAAGAACCCAGCGCTTCTGGCACCGCTCGTGGCGGGCCTGGAGCGGCTTCACGGACGCAAACTGCACCTCATCGTGGTCGGTCGGCCCTCCGCCTCGAGTCGCGCGGTCGCCGAGGAAGCGCGGCGTCTTGGCGTTGCGGACCGCGTCCACTTCACAGGGTACGTGTCCATCGCGCTCAAGCGCGCGCTGCTGACCTCTGCGCACTGTCGGTGCATGGTGTTTCCGTCGCTCTACGAGGGGTTCGGTCTGCCGGCGCTGGAGGCGATGGCGTATGGCGTGCCGCTTGTCGCTTCGAACGCAGGGGCGTTGCCGGAGGTCGTGGCCGACGGAGGCGTGACGGTGGACCCGCGCGATGTGGACGCCTGGGTGCGCGCCGTCGAATCCATCCTGGCTGACGACGCGCAGTCCCGGACCCTGCGCGAGCGGGCGCTGATCCGTGCGCAGGCGTTTACCTGGGAGCGGACGGCTCGCGCAACGCTCGCGGTCTACGAAAGGATTGCCGCCACGGAACCGTCAGCGTAGTCGGGGACGGGGACGTGCGGAGCGTTCACGCGAACAGGACGGTGACCGTCGTGGCGGTGCGCTGGGACGGTCGCGCGGGCGGGTGCGTGATTGCGCGTGCCCCGTCCCCGGTCACGCAAGCAGCTCGCCGCACGCGCGCAGGACGTCCGCCGGTGAAACCGCGTTGAGGCAGGCGGGCATTGGACACTGGTTGGCGCGGAAGCATCGTCCCCCTTCCAGGGCGCGGAGGAAACGGGCGCGCGTCCCGAGCGGTTGCCACAGGGCCGGGTCGGCGCCCGCGAACAGCCCGACCACCGGCGTGCCGAGCAGGCTCGCCAGGTGCATGACGCCCGATTCCACGCACACCGTCAGGTCCGCGTTTGCGAGATGCCCGATCAGCGCGTCGAGATCGGGTGGGGTCGCGAGCCGTACGCGTGAAGGATCGAGGGGCGCGTCGGGTACGGGGAGAGCGGAGGGCGCGGAG
>JAJXVI010000015.1:11587-13232 GCA_021782195.1 bacterium
GAGGTGGGCCATCTTCCTTCCCACTTCACGGGCTTCCCCTCTTGCAGGGCGGTCACCAGCGCGCCTGCCAGCGAAAGTTCGTCGGGTGGAGCCAGCACGACGAGCTGATGCGAGGGCCAGCAGGCCAGCAGGTTCCTTGCCAGGGAAGCCCAGGCTTCGGGATGCCAGCGACGCGAGAAGAGTCCGCCCGCGCCGGGATGAATCGCGATCGTCGGAGGGATGCTGTGTTGTCGCGGAGGGCTCAGCGCGACAACGGCGGCGAACAGCGCCTCCAGGTCTGCTTGCGACGCTTCCGGGTTGACCAGGCGCAGCAGGTTGAGGGCGTAATGGACCTTTGTGTCGAGCACGGTGCGTTGCTGCCAGGCGAAACTGCCCCCCGGGAAGCCGAAGCCGCTGCTCCAGCGGACGCGTCCGAACCGGGCGAGGGCCGCGTGGCGCCGACGCGCGGTGGCGTCGATGAGCACGTCGCAACCGCAGTTTCGCAGGCGCAGGAGGAGACGCCACCACGGCACCGCGCTGCGGAAGACCGTGCCGAGTCGCGATACCGCCTTGACGTCGGCGGCGTAGTCGAACGAGGCATCGTGCAACCACACCTCGTCGGAAAGGGAGGGGAAGTGACGGAGCAGGGAGGCCCCGGCAGCGGAGGCGACGACGACCAGGCGCGCTTCGGGAAATTCCTGGCGCACCGCGACCAGGAGTGGAAGTGTCAGGATAAGGTCGCCCAGTCGGTCGGGCCGCAGCACCACCACGCGTCGTACCTGCGCGGGGCGCGGACGGCGCACGAGCGGTTGAAGGGCCGCGTCAAGCCATGTCAGCGTGCGCCGGGCAGTCGAAAGACGGGCGTCGAGCTGGCAGTCAAATCTCACGAGGAAGCGCTACAAGCATGCATCGCCCCGATCCTACCATGCATTCATGTGTGACTCAACCGTTTTGCGAAGCTAAAGTCTGTGGCGCGATGACCGTGATGAGCGACTTGACCGCAGGTGAGCAAAGGAACCGGGACGTGAGGGAACGTCTTGCCCGAGGGGGTGCGATTGACCGCACGCAGGAGATTGGAATGGTCGGGTGAACTTTAAAGAAGGCTGAGTGGCTCCAGTTTTCACTGTATTGGCGAGCGATGTCAGCCGAGCCGGTGAGCGTGTGAGGAGCGGGCGATGAAAAGCTTTCGGTGGGGTTGTCTTCTTTTGATGATGACGGTTTTTGTGTCCACGATGGCGCCGGGGTTTGCGACCCCCGCGCTGGAAGGATACTGGCAGTTCAATGGAAACGGCACCGACAGCACGGGCAACGGAAACACGGCCCTGCTCCAGGGTTCGGCGACCTACGCCGCGGGCGGCCTGATGGGAGGCCAGGCCCTTTCCCTCAACGGCGTGGAGGGGACCAACGCCGTCATGGGCACGAACAACACGGCCTTTGACCTGGGGTCTTCCGACTTCACGATTCAGGCCTGGGTCAAGTACAATACGGTCAGCACTCAGGAGCAGCAGGTGGTCCTGGAGAAGTTCACAAGTTCGGGCGGTCCAGGCTGGACGCTGACCTTGATCGGCAACTACTACCAGATGTACATGTCGGGCGTAACGGCGAACAGTCCGACGCTTACCGTCTCCACGGGGGTCTGGCACCAGGTGGTTGTCACCCGTGTCTC
>JAJXVI010000603.1 GCA_021782195.1 bacterium
CGAGGCCAGACGGTACAACTGAGCTCCGACTCGTTCACCGCCGGCCTGCAGATTTCGTGGCCTGTCTTTGACGGGGGCTACACGGCAGGGGCCATTCGTTCGGCGCAGGCGAGCGAGATGAGTGCCCGAGCGGCCCTGGTCACCGCGCTGCAGACGGTGAAGTCAGACGTGGCCCAGGCCTACATCAACCTCGTGACCGCACAGCAACGCCTCACTACGGCCAGGGCGCAGGTGGAGAGTGCGTCCGAATACCAGCGACTGGTGACCGGGCGTTATCGGGCGGGGCTCGGAATCTTCCTCGATGTTCTTGACGCGCAGGCCCAGGAAGTGACTGCCGAGGTCAACCTGGTGAATGCGCATTCCTCGGTGGATCAGGCGCGTGCCGCGCTGTATCACGCGGTTGGTATGGGAGTGCCGGATGTGCCTGGAACGGGAACGGCAATTCCTCCACCGTCAGGTCACTGGGTCTCCCCGTATGGCACCTGGGCGCCGGGAGACGCGCGTCCGCAAAGCGCGCTTCCCGAACAACCCGCGCCGGCTTCGGCGAAAACCTCGACCCGTGCGCCTGCTTCGGGACCGTCTGGAATGCGCAAACCCGCGTCAGGCCTCCCTGCGTCGGCGACTCCCGCCTCATCTTGCGCGAACTCGGCGTCCTCTTCCGCATCGGCTGTCACCTCCTCGCGCGCCGAGGCGAGGCCGGTCGGCCACGCCGATGGGAAGTGACGTCAGGGAGCCTCTTCCGCGCAGCCTGCGTATCCTTCGCGTGGCGCGTCGCCTGGAGACGTGCATGGAGGAAGCGCTGAGCGTGTGCGAGCTCTCTGTCTCGAAATACGGCGTGTTGCGTGTGCTTGCGGAGGCCGATGCCGCAGTGTCGTTGAGCAGGCTTGCGCGCTCTCTCGATTGCGTCAAGTCGAACGTGACGCAACTGGTGGACCGGCTGGAATCGTCTGGCCTGGTGGTACGCCAGGAGGATCCGAGCGATCGTCGGAGCGTGCGTGCCGCGCTCACGTTGCAGGGAAGGCGCCGTTACCGGTGTGCTTCACGCCTGCTGGCCAGGGTGGATGAAGCGATGGAGCAGGCTTCCTGTGAGCGCGCACTCGCGACGGTCGACGACTTTCTCGCCGTGTTCGCGGCCAGCGGTTCCGCCTGGGAGCACGAGTCGGAAAAACTGGCCGACGGTCGCCACCTGGTGGAGGGGATTGCGGAAACGTCCCCGCCTGCCATGCGATCTTCCTGAAAGGAACGGGACGGTTTCGCTCACACCGTTCCCGATTGGAAGCCTGCAACCCGCGCTGGGGACGCGTGCGAGCGACGTCCGCGCTGGGGACGCGTGCGAGCGACGTCCGCGCTGGGGACGCGTGCGAGCGACGTCCGCGCTGGGGACGCGTGCGAGCGACCGCTCTATCGGTTGAGCAGGACGTGCAACTTCTGCTGCTGCTCGGGTGTCAACACGCTTTTCAGTTTTTCAATCGTCTGGGCGACCGGCTCGTTGGTCGCTTTTCCCATCGCCAGGATTCGAGCGACCTGAACCTTCTGACTCGCGGAGAGGCCGACGTGGGGAAGGGTCAACACCAGTTTCTCGCGTGACGGTGCGGTCGCGGCTGCAACGGGCGAAGCCGGTGCGCTCGGGCTCGCGCTTGCGCTGGCGGCGGGTTGCGTCGAGGCTTGCGACGTTGCGGGCGGACTCGAACATCCGACGCTGCCTCCCAGCCAGACGAGCAGGATGAAGGACATCAACGATCGTTCTGTCATTCGGCGGACCCTTTCTGGAACAGTACCTGTTTCAAGCCGGCGAGCAGGCGCTCAACGTCTTCGGACGTATTGTACCCGTGAATCGAGATTCGCAGATGTGGCCGGTTCTTCCAGATGAATACCGGAATCTCCACGCCAAACTCATCGAGGAGGCGTTGCTTCACCACTGCTGGATTGCAGGAGGGCAGGGGCAGCGTGCACATCTGTGCGTACCAGTTCTCGCCCGGCGGGGCCAGAGGAGCCTGTCCCGTCAGACGTGAGGTTTCCAGCACCGCCTGTTCCAGGAGCGCGGCGCATGACCGCCGGACGTTGGGGAGGTCGTGCTCGTCCCAGAAGTCGAGGGCGTCGGGAACTGCGAGCGCGGCGCACGGGTCGCGCGTGCCCTGGAACTCAAAGTCCTCGATGAAGCGACTGCCGAGCATTGGGGGAGCCCCCCATCCCAGGCTGATCACCAGCGGATCCAGCATCGGCTGCAGGGGACGGCGAACGTACAGGAACGCCGAACTCTTTGGTGCTGAAAGCCATTTGTGGCAGTTTCCGACGTAGAAGTCGGCGTCAATGGCGGAGAGATCCAGTGCGAGGTAGGCTGGCGCGTGGGCCCCATCAATGACGGTGAGGATTCCCCTCTCTCGCGCCCGGTGGCAGAGCTCGGCGACCGGAAAAGTGAGCGCGGTGGCCGACGTGACGTGGCTCAGGAACAGCACGCGCGTGTTGTCGGTGACGTGGTTCCAGATGCAATCCGCGACTCGAGCTGCCGATGTGACGGGCACTGAGACCTCGGCGCGTACGAGGCTGATCTGGCTCTGCCCCGCGACGTAGTGCCAGGTTCGGTCCATCGCGTCATACTCGTGGTCGGTTGTGAGCACTTCACTGCCAGGCTGCAGTTTCAGGCTTCTGATAACCTGGTTGAGCCCGGTCGTCGCGTTGGTCTCAAACACGAGATCGTCGCCGTCAACACCGAGCCACGCGCCCAGGCGTCGCCGAGCCTCCCGGAAGCGGTGGTCCAGCCCTCTTCCTCTGCTGAGGAACGCGACCGGGTTGCGTTCCAGTTCCTCTTCCATCGCGAGAAAGCGTTGCCACACCGGCCTCGGAACCGC
>JAJXVI010000604.1 GCA_021782195.1 bacterium
CGCCGCGTCCGCTCCATGCCGCGCCGCGTCCGCTCCATGCCGCGCCGCGTCCGCTCCATGCCGCGCCGCGTCCGCTCCATGCCGCGCCGCGTCCGCTCCATGCCGCGCCGCGTCCGCTCCACTTTCCGCCGAACCCTTCGCGTGCGGTCCCCAGAACTGAAAACGCCCACCCCGGGGATCCGCGCGCTTCCGAGCGAAGCGGTGGGGGCGAGCCGTTGTGCGACTTTGACGCGGAGAGAGGTCGGGGTTTTCAGCAGGTGCGGCGAGGGCGTGGCAGGAGCAGCATCCCTGTTCCACACGCCACCAGGAGCGTCAGGGACGGTTCCGGGACCAGGGTGAGCGACACGTTGTCGAGCCCCAGGTACGTGCCAGCGTTGGAAGCCGTCACGCCGAGCAGCGAGACCGCGGTGCTGTTGCTGGTCGCGGCGAAAGTCATCGTGAAGGTCTGCCAGAGGTTTGTGGGTCCGCTTATCGTGCTTGTAAAGAGCTGGGTTGCGCTCCCCGCGGTCGCCTGGATCGCCGAGGTTCCATTGATGATTCCGATTTCAAAGCTCAGCGCATACGTGCTGCCGGGTGCGGTCACGACGGTCTGCGTTACGCCTGCGTAGGGGACTGCATCGTGATAGCCGGTGAGGTCAAGGCTGTAGCTGCCGTTGGGAGCAGTGATACCAAAGGGGTTCGACGGCCCAATCCAGGCCAGTTCGGCGTTATAGGTCGTCCACCCCGTCATGGCGGTCGACCCGGGTGCAAGTGACTCCGAGTCCTGGGTGTTGGCCACGAAAGTGCCGGTCTCAAAACTGCCATTCTGCAACAGCGGAGAGGCCAGCGCCAGATTCGTCGAGATTGCGGTCAGAAAGACTGCCAGGAGCAGTATCCGAACGCGCCGTAGTGCAGCAGACAAAACGATTCCCTTCCTCTCCGGCGATTTCGTCAAAACCCCGTTCTCATTCACCACGCAAGCCCTATTGTATCAGAGTGGCCTTTCACGGGTCAAGGAAGCGTCCGCAGATGGGGGAAGCGTCCGCGCGAAGGGGGCGTGGGAAAGGGACGGGGGGATGAGAGGAAGCGGCCGGACCCCGCGCGAAGTGGCCTGCGCCGTTGCACCCCCTGGTGCGCGCCGAAGAAGAGAGCGGTCCACGTGGCGGAGAGTTTTGTCTCGTGCGCGGCTACCGGCGCAGTTCTTCCCTCGCGGTTGACACGTTTCGGCAGGAGGTCTTGATTCGTGCTTGACTGGATTCGAAGTCAGCTCATTGGAACCGATCTGGAGGTGCAACTTCCGTTCGGTCCTCGTCGCCTCACGTATGCTGACTACATCGCTTCAGGGCGTCCTCTGGCCTGCGTCGAGGACTTCATGCGATGCCACGTGCTGCCCACGTATGCCAATACCCACACCGAGGACAGTCTGACCGGTGCGCGCACAACGCGCCTTGCGCACGAGGCCGCCGTGTACATCAAACGTTGCCTCGGGGCTGACGCACGTCACAAGATCGTATTCAGTGGGAACGGGTCCACCGGTGCGATCAAGCGCCTGCAGGAGATTCTCGGGCTCGCGGTTCCCTGCACCCACCGCGATCGTTTGATGGCCACGCTCCCCCCGGAGGCTCGTCCGGTCGTTTTTGTGGGGCCGTACGAGCATCACTCGAACGAGGTCAGCTGGCGCGAGACCATTGCGGACGTGGTGGAGATTCCATTGCTGGAAGGCCTGCTTGACCTCGAAGCCCTCCGGACGGCGCTCGTCGAGCACGCGGGACGTCCGCTCATCGGTTCTTTCTCCGCAGCCAGCAATGTGACAGGCCTGCTGTCAGATACCCGCGCCATTGCCCGTCTTCTGCACGAACACGGCGCGTGGGCGTTCTTTGACTTTGCCGCCGCGGCTCCCTACGTGCCGATCAACGTCCAGGACGGCTACGACGCGGTGTTCATCAGCCCGCACAAGTTTGTGGGGGGACCGGGTACGCCAGGAGTCCTGCTTTTTGACGAACGCCTCTACCATCTCGCAGCTCCCACCACGGCGGGTGGGGGCACGGTCGACTACGTGAGCCCCTGGGGTCACCACTACTTGAGTGACATCGAGGTGAGGGAGGACGCCGGGACGCCCGCGATTCTTCAGAAGATTCGGGCGGCCCTGGCCTGGCGTATCAAGGAGCAGGTGGGAACCGATACCATTGCGGCTCGTGAGCGCGACTACGTTACGCGTGCACTGGCGCGGCTGACTTCCAACCGGAACGTGCGGGTGCTCGGCCGTACCGATGTCCCACGGCTTGCGGTGGTTTCATTCTTGATTGCCGACGGGGATCGCTATCTGCATCCTCGGTTCGTGGTGCGTCTCCTCAATGATCTGTTCGGGATCCAGGCGCGTGGGGGATGCGCGTGCGCCGGACCCTACGGTCACGCACTGCTTGAGATCGGTCGTGAGCGTTCACTCGAGTACATGGGATGCGTGACGTCGGGTTGGGAGGGGCTCAAGCCCGGATGGACGCGCCTGAATTTCAACTACTTCATTCTGGAAGAGGAGTTCAATTTTCTCCTTGATGCCGTGGAGTTCATCGCGGAGTTCGGCGCTCGGTTCGTTTCGCAGTATGAGTTCGACTGGCACTCTGGCACGTGGCGTCACCCACGTGATGTCGCTCCCCCGGATGTGTGGGAGAATTTTGACCTTCACACCCGGAGCGATCCACCGGTCACGCGCCACGAGCCGCCCCCGTACGACCGTTACCTCGAAGAAGCCCGCGCTCTTGCCCGGACCTGTGTTGTGGCCGAACGTGCGCTTCCTCCCGAGGTTCCGTCCGAGCTCGTGTACTTTCGCTGGTGAGTCTCGGGGGGGGGTGTCGACGTGGCGACCC
>JAJXVI010000605.1 GCA_021782195.1 bacterium
AGCCGAAACGTCCGCGCAAGAGCCGAAACGTCCGCGCAAGAGCCGAAGCGTCCGCGCAAGAGCCGAAACGTCCGCGCAAGAGCCGAAACGTCCGCGCAAGAGCCGAAGCGTCCGCGCAAGAGCCGTGGGGAGAGAGGAGGTCGCCGTCACCCCCAAGAAACCTCACGGGATGGGTTCCAGACAGTGCTGACCAGACACAGCGCCAGCGGCGGTCGTGATTTCCTGCAAGATGCGCGTTCGGTCAGTCATCGACAGTGCAGGCGCAAGGTTCCAGAGAGATGAGTTTCAAGGTCCGGCTCACACTCTGGTTCCTGGTCATCTCGCTGATCCCCATGATGCTGGTCATCTACTTTTCATACACGATGACCAGTCGTGCCCTCCGCGCGCAGGTTCTCAACCAGCTGGAGTCGATCGCCAACGTCCAGAAGAACCGAATGGACTCGGTGCTCGGATCGCGACGCAGCGAGTTCCTGGCCTTTCTTCACCACCCTCACCTGCGCGAGTTGCTGGTGCGGTTCCTGCGCACACCTGACCCGTCCAACCGAGACAATCTCAGTACCATTCTGAGCACCCTGTTGCTCGATCACC
Organism: bacterium; assembly: GCA_021782195.1. Taxonomy (GTDB): domain Bacteria; phylum Vulcanimicrobiota; class Xenobia; order RGZZ01; family RGZZ01; genus JAJXVI01. The sequence continues at coordinate 589 of JAJXVI010000605.1, forward strand.
CGGACTACAAGCAGATTTCCTTCTTCGACCTCAACGGAAAGTTGATTGCCTCGACGGCATTGTCCCGTCAAGCCCGTCATGGCAAACGTGGCAACCAGAAACCGCTACGCGCGAAGACGGGCGACCAGGTCCGCCCAGTTGTACCGCAGGAGCAACACGTCGACGCCCGTCGGTTCTGGTTTCAGCGCGCGCAACAGGAATACTCCGTCGCACTGGTGCCGGGTGCCGAGAAAGGCACCCTCAACCTTCGATTGAGCGCACCGCTCGTAGTCGAGGAAGCCGGTCAGTCGCCGAACAACAGCTATCCTCGCACCATAAACAGGCGTCTCGTGGGAGTTTGCGTGGTTGAGTCAACCACACGGACGATGATGTCACTGCTCGCTGACCGCACGGGACTGGGTGAATCCGGTCTGTCGTTCCTGGCACGCCGAAGCCGACAGGACCCGCGCAGGTACGTGTTCGTCACCCCCATCGAGCGCCCGGGAGAAACCGTCCCCGTACTGCGCATCAGCACCGGACGCCCGCCACGAAACATTTCAAGCATCGAGGACTTCCAGGGAGTGCCGGTCCTGTCTGCGCTCCGGCCGCTTGAAATCCCGGGCTGGAAACTTGGCGTGAAAGTCGACCGGGACGAGGCGCTGCTTCCAGTTCACGACTTCAGGGATCTCGTCACGTGGGTGCTCGGAGGCCTCTCGCTGCTCACCATCTTTGCTTCATTCTCACTTGCACGACAGGTGACGGAACCGCTGGAAATTCTCACGCACGCCGCAAAACTCGTGAGTGAGGGTGACCTCTCTGCACGCGTACCCGTGCGATCGGTCGACGAACTGGGGGTTCTCGGTCGGGCCTTCAACCAGATGGCGTCTTCCCTCGAAAACGTGCAGACCGGGCTTGAGAGCAAGGTGGCGTACCGGACGTCGGAGCTCAAGGCTGCCAACCAGCGTCTTCAGGAACTCGACCGCATGAAGTCGGAATTTCTTGCAACAATGAGCCACGAACTTCGCACGCCCCTGAGTTCGATCATGGGGTTTTCTGAAATCCTGATGACGGACGATCACGCGAGCTTCGACACCGAACAGGTCGAACATCTACGATGCGTGCACAACTCCGCGCGACATCTCCTGAATCTCATCGAAGAGATACTTGAAGTCTCCAAGATCGAGGCCGGCCAGATGAAACTCGACCCACAGTGGTTCAGCCTTCGGGATCTTGTCCTCCAGGCGGCAGACATTCTCAGACCGCAGGCATCACGAAGCCACCTGCCACTGATTCTTGATCTGCCGACAGACGCCGTGCTCGTCTACTCCGATGCCAGCAAACTGCTTCGCGCCATCGTGAACCTGATGGGCAACGCGATCAAGTTCACGGCACAGGGAAGCGTCAAGGTCGGGGTCAGGATACGGGAGGCCGAAACTGCGTGCGCGATCTCCCACGTCGCCACCTGCGACGCCGCGCGCCGCGACTGCATTGGAAGCACGACGGGAGCCGGAATCTCGGTCACCCACACCCCGCCAGAAGCTGAGAACCGCCCCGAAGTCAGTCGTCCCAGCATCGTGGAGATCCGAGTGGAAGACACGGGCATCGGCATTCGCGACTCGGATCTGGGGGAACTGTTCCAGCCTTTCAGACAGATTGATTCGGGCACCCGGCGACAGTATGAAGGCACAGGACTGGGCCTGTACTATTCGCATAAAGTGGTGGAACTGCTCAGCGGCACGATAACCGTCGAAAGCAAGTGGCAACAGGGGTCTACCTTCGCCATCCTTCTGCCGCTCCAGGACAGTCAGGCCCCACCGCGTCCGAACGAGTCAGAAGGCGTGGACGGGGGTCAGGAGTCAAGCACCGCCTCGCCGTCAGAGGCGATCATCGCATCTCGCACGTTGAGTTCGACCGCCTGAGCAAAGCGCACGTCCACCGCACGGACGCACATCGTGAGCGGACTGCGCGTATCCACGGTCGCAAAACGCAGCGCACGGGTTCCCTCCGGCGCAACGACGTCGTCACTGAGTGGTTGCAAACCGTCGTACAGACAGATGTGTTCCTCGCCGCTGGCGTCTACAAGGAGCACCTCGTGCAGCCAGGTCTCCGCCAGCTCCTGGGACTCCAGGCGGGTTACATACCAGAGGATGTAACAGGATGTGTCCGCGTAGACCTCGACGATTTCAAAATGGATGGTCGCCTCGAATCCGAGGCCTTGCAGTGGAATCCCGAAGGCCGCGGAGTTTACAAACTGCAACGCTGGAAACG
>JAJXVI010000016.1 GCA_021782195.1 bacterium
ACACGCCCGTGCTGATGATCACCGCGCGCGATACCCTCGACGACAAGATTCGTGGACTCGATACCGGGGCCGACGACTACATCGTCAAGCCGTTCGAGATGGGCGAACTGCTGGCGCGTATGCGTGCCCTGCTGCGTCGCGCGGCGGTTCCCCGGGAGCAGTTGCGCGTTGAAGATCTGACGCTTGACGTGGTGGCGCGGCGCGCGTGGCGTGCCGGGCGCGCCATCTCCCTGTCGACCACCGAGTCCACCCTGCTGTCCTGCTTGATGCGCAACGCCGGTCAGGTGCTGACCCGTTCCGCCCTGGTCACGCACGTATGGGACTATGACTTTGGCGGAAACGAGAACAACCTCGAGGTGTACATCAGCTACCTTCGCGCGAAAATCGACCGCGGACACGCGCAGCCCCTCATCCATACCGTACGCGGGGTGGGATACCGCATGGGATCTTCGTGAAATTGAAGTCGATGCGCCTGCGACTCGCGCTGGGCTTTACGCTCGCCATCGGGATCGCGACGGTGCTGGGTTGCGTCCTGCTGGCCCGTTACGCACGTGCCACCCTGCGCCAGGAGGCGGATGCACTGCTCGGGCGTGCCCTGAAGCGTTTGCACACCGAGCAGGAGGAGGCCGGCCAGGGGCTTGCGGCACTTCGAGCGGCCGAGCGGCAGGTCGACGAACCGTCGGTGGTATTTGTCGTGCTTGACGCGCGTGGACGGATCCTCCAGTCTTCCTCTCGTCATTTTGCGAATGTTCTGGGTGGCATCCTGCGTTCCCCGAGCACCCAGCTGAAGCTTCCCCAAACCGGCGTACCCGCTTTTGTCGGGAACACGTCCCGCTTTCGTGTGAAGACCGATCGGTTTGGTCCCTACACGGTGATGGCCGCACTCTCGTGGTCGTCCAATGAGCGCGTGACGGAGCGCCAGGAGCGCCTGCTCGGCCTGCTTGCCCTGCTTGTGTGGACCTGTGCCGGAGCTGGCGCGTGGTTGCTGGTGGGTCGCGCGCTGTCTCCCATTTCCGCATTTATATCCGAGGTGCACCGATTTCCCGTGCACGTTCCCATTGCGGCCGCTTCAGGCGCTTCCTCAAATCAGTCGGGCGCTGCCGGGGGAGTCGAGGCAAAGGTGCCGATGTTGCGTCCCTCGTCGGACGATCACGAGATTGTGCAACTCGTGGACACTTTAAACGGGCTCCTTGCCCGCCTGGCGGCGGCTTCCGCCGCGCGTGGACGTTTCTACGCGGCTGCCTCTCACGAACTGCGCACGCCGCTTCAGGCGCTGAGCGGTCACCTGGAACTGGCGCTTTCACGCCCACGCAGCGCGGAGGAGTATCGCGAACTGGTCGGGGAGGCGCTTGGACAGACCCGGCGGCTTACGGGGCTCGTGCGCGATCTGCTGGCACTGCACCGCGTCGAGAGCGGGGAGGCGCCTCCTCGGTCGCGCCTTGATCTGGGGCAGGTCACGCGAATGGTTCTCGACGCGCTTTCCGAGACGATCGCGCAGCGCCACCTGCGACTCGAGTGCGTGTTTGCTGATTCGGTCTGGATTGACGCTTCTCCAAACTACTTTGAAATGGTTGCTCGCAATCTGCTCGACAACGCGGTGCGGTACACACCGGAAGGTGGAGACGTCCGCGTGACGCTGCAGGCTTCTCCGCCCGCGCTGGTTGTTGAGAACTCCCTCTTCGCACGTCCGGCCGCGTCCGCGACGGTTTCCGAGAGCGCACGCGCGTCGACGGAGCAGACGTCGGAGACCGGCGCGCCATCCGACGAGAGCCTCGTGTCGGACGCGGGGCGTTTTGAACCGTTTGCCCGCCGCTCCCGAGGAAGTGGCGGCAACGGGCTGGGTCTTTCGATCAGTCGTGCCGTGGCTGAGGCCAGCGGTTGGAATCTTTCACTTCAAGGACAAGGGGGATGTGTACGTGCACGTCTTGAATTCGCGACGCCACACTGACCGGTTACCCGGATGGTGTTTTCGTCTGATCCGACCCGGGGAGCGCTCCCGACATTTTCTCAGCCTGGTGGCGCTTACCGTGCTTCTCCTGGGCGCCGGAGGCTGTCACTCCCGGGCGTCGGGGGACGACCCCGCGGCGAGTGCTTCTGCCGATGCCGTGCATCCCACCGTGGAAATGGCCGTGGCTCGCTGCGGAGCGATCGAGCACGTTGACAGGCTCAGCGGTCAGCTCGTGCCATTGCCCGATCAGGAGGCGGCGGTGAGTCCGCTCGTGAGCGGCGTGATCGACCGCGTGTACGTGCGTTTCGGCGAGCAGGTGAGACGCGGCCAGGTCATCGCGCATCTCTCCACGGCGACGGTCGACGCACAGGTGCGTCAGGCGGAAGCCACGCTCGCAGGGGCCCAGGTTGCCGTGCGTCAGGCGATTGCGAATGCGACCCAGCAGCGTGCCCAGACCCGTACCGCGATTGCCCAGGCCAGGGCGGCGGTCTCGGCCGCACAGGCCAATGTGGACGGTGCCCAGGCGACGCTTCGCGCGAACCGCGCCGCACTGGCGACCGCCCGCCAGAACCTGGAGCGCACCCGGAGCCTGGTGCACGGTGGCGTGGCCTCCCAGCGCGACCTTGAACTGGCGTCGCTCGGTGTCGACACAGCGCAGGCCGGAGTGACCTCCCAGGAAGCGACGGTCTCCGCGCTACGAGACACGTTGCGTGGAACCCGGCAGGCGCTGGAGGCGGCTCAGGCTGCGGTGTTGCAGGATGAGGTCAAGCGCCAGAACGTGGAAGTCGCGCGCCAGCAACTCTCAAGCGCGGTCGGGGCGCTGCGAGGTGCCGTGGCACAGAAGGCCTTTTATACCCTGATGGCCCCCTGTGACGGGCAGGTCATTGCCGTGCGGGCGAACGTGGGAGAGACGGTTGACCCTTCACGGGTCGTGGCCCTGATTGCGAACCTTTCGACGCTGCAGTTGCAGGTGGCCGTTCCGGTTGAACACGCCGCCGAGGTACACGCCGGTCTGCAACTGTATTTCAAGGTGGCGGACGCCCCGGGACACATTTTTCACGCGAGGCTCGGGGTGGTTGGAGGCGCGGCTGATGCGGCCTCGAGCACCGTTACGGCCACGGCTGAGGTCGCGAATCCAGACGGTCTGTTGCACAGTGGCACGGTGGTCTCCGTGCATGTGGTCCTCGCGCGTCACGAGCGTACCGTGCTCGTTCCCGACAGCGCCCTGTTGACTTCGAAGGCGGGCACACAGGTGTTGCTGATCGGTCACGGGGACACGGTGCACGTCGCACCGGTGCATACCGGTATTATCGACGGCGGATGGGTCGAGGTTCTTGACGGTGTGAAGGCGGGCGACCGCGTGGTGGCAAAGGGCGGGTACGGACTGCCTGACGGTACGCGGGTGGTCGTTGCGAATGCAACATCCCCTGCCGCTTCAACGGCTTCCCCGGCGCCGTCATCGTCGGGAGGCGCGTCGTGACGGATTTTGCGTGGCGCTATCGCAAGGCCGTCCTGACGCTGGTTTTCCTGCTCACGGCGATCGGCATCTACTGCGCGCGTGTCCTTCCCGTCGCCATCTTTCCGCAACTCACGGTGCCGCGAATCGTGGTCAGCGCGGACGCGGGCGATCTCCCTGTGTTCACCACGCTTGCGCAGGTGACGCGTCCACTGGAGGCCGCCGCGAGCACGGTCTGGGGTGTCACGCGGGTGGCGTCGACCACGAGCCGCGGATCGGCGGAGATTGACGTCACGTTCGCCTGGGGCTCCGACATGCAGCTCGCGTTGCAGCGCATGCAGGGCAAGGTGGCCCAAGCGCGGACGGTCCTGCCGGCCGGCACGAACGTTCGCGCGGTGCTGATCAATGCGTCGGTCTTTCCCATCATGGGCATCAGCCTGACCGGTCTGGATCCCGCAACCCTGCACACCCTGGCCGAGTACACGGTGCGTCCGCGGCTTGCGCGACTCCCTGGCGTGGCGCAGATTCGTGTGACCGGTGGTGACGTTCCGGAGTTCCTCGTGGCTGTGCGCCCGGCAGCGCTGTCGGCGCGCGGCCTGACAATGCAGGATGTCGAGAACGCGCTGGCACAGGCGAACAACATCGCCACCGTCGGTCACTTCCCGTACGCGTACCATCGCTACGAGGTCCTGGTGTCGGGATTGTTGCGCAACGCTGACGACATCCGCAACGTCACCATCGCGGTGCACGGGCATGCAGTCCCGATTCTCGTGCGCGACGTGGCCGAGGTGACGAGGAGCGTGGCTCCCCGAACGGTGCTTGCGAGCAGCGGAGGCCAGCCCGCCACGGTGATCAATGTCGTTCGCCAGCCTCAGGCCAACACGATTGCAGTGGCCCAGGAGGTGCGGAAGGCGTTGCGGGATATGCGCTCCAACCTGCCCCCTCTACTCAAGACCCAGGTCTTCTATGACCAGTCGCAGATTGTCTCGGAGTCGGAGTCATCGGTGGTGGAATCCATCGCGGTGGGTGGCGTTCTGGCGCTCGTGGTGCTCATGGGCTTTCTCGGTAATGCGCGCGCGGCTGCGGTTGTGCTCTCGGTGTTGCCCCTGGCGCTTCTCATCACGCTGGGGTTCATGCGGCTGATGGGACAGACCCTCAACATCATGACCCTTGGAGCGCTTGCCGTTGCGCTTGGCCTCGTCATCGACGACGGCATCGTGGTGGTTGAGAATATCTTCCACGAGCTCGAACACGGTGCCTCGCGACGTGAGGCGGTGCGCAGCGGGGTTCGGGGGATCACCGCGGCAATGTTCGGATCATCGGTCACGACCATGGCGGCCTTCATGCCGTTGACGCTCCTGAGCGGCGTGACCGGTCAGTTCTTTACGCCGCTGGCGCTGGTCATGATCGTGACACTTGCGGTGTCGCTGGTGCTCTCGATGGTGGTTGCGCCGATCCTGGCGACCTGGCTTCTGCCGAAGACTCGCCCGAAAGAGCGAAAGCGTGGGGGGTTCATGGACCGCCTCGGCGGATGGTACACGCAACTGCTCCACCTGAGCCTTCGTCATCGCCTGGTCGTGCTGGGCCTTCTTGTGCCGCTGCTTCTGCTTGACTTCGTGGTGGCAAAGCATCTCCAGACCGGCTTCTTTCCCGAGTTTGACGAGGGCGCCTTTGTCATCGACTACCACATGCCGTGGGGCACATCGCTGACCGAGACCAATCGCGCCGCACTTGAGGTGGAGAAGTTGTTGGGCCAGACGCCGGAAGTTGCGGCCTGGTCACGCCTCACCGGCGCTCGTTCCGGTTCAGGCCTCGAACTCACGGAACCGAGCCAGGGTGACATCCTGGTGCGCTTGAAGTCACGGCGTGAGCGTTCGGCTGATGAAATCATGTCGGATGTCCGCCGTCGCATCGAAGCGAAGATTCCGGCAATTCACACCGATTTTGCCCAGATCATGCAGGACGGAATCGGTGACATCGCGGGCTCACCGTCCCCGATCGAGGTGAAGATCTTCGGCAACGACATGGCGACGCTGATCACGCTTGCACGGAAGACCCAGTCCATCATCAGCAAGATTCCGGGTGTCGTGGAACCGAGCGATGGTGTTGTGAACAGTGGTCCGGAAACCATCGTGCAGGTGAACGGCCCCCGCGCGGCCCATTTCGGGCTGACGACCGACTCGGTGACTTCTGCGGCTGCTGCAGCCCTCAATGGCATCGTTTCAACCTGGGTGCAGGAAGGGGAGCAGAAGGTGGGCGTGCGCGTAAGAGCGGCCGGGGAACTTGAGCGCATGTCGCCCGACCGACTTCCCGACGTGCGCATTGCGGCTCCACTGGCGGTCGCCTCGGGCGCGCCGGACGCAGGCGGCACGGTTCCACTCCGAGCTGTGGCCACCCTTGAGACGAACCCTGGGAGCACCGAGATCCGACGCCAGAACCAGCAACAGATGGTGGCCGTGACCGCGCGTCTGGAAGGGCGCGATCTCGGAGGCGGCATGGCCGACGTGCAGGCTGCCCTGGGCAAGAGCTTGCGTCTGCCTCCGGGCTATTCCATCGAATACGGCGGGCTGTACGCGAGTCAGCAGGAGTCTTTTGCCGAACTCGGACGCGTGCTGGCGCTGGCTGTCCTGCTCGTGGCCATGCTGCTGATGGTCTGGTTTCGGTCGTTTCGCGAGATGTTTGCACTTCTGGCCGCGGCACTGCTCTCAATGAGTGGCGTGCTGCTCGGACTGTTCGTGACCGGAACTCCGCTCGACATCGCTTCCTACACCGGGGCCATCATGATCGTCGGGATTGTGACGGAGAACGGTATCGTGCTGTTCGACTTCTACAATGAACTGCGCCGTCAACGCCTTCCTGGCGAAAGCGCGGTGGCGGCCATGGAAGAGGCGGGTCGAATGCGGTTGCGCCCGATCATGATGACGACTGTGGGTGCCGTGCTCGCACTGTTCCCGCTCGCCCTCGGGTACGGTGCCGGCGCCGCCATGCAGAAGCCTCTCGCGATTGCCGTCATCGGAGGATTGAGCGTATCGATGGCATTCACCCTGGTGGTGGCCCCGGTGCTGCTGCTCTCGTTCGGTGGCGGGCCGGTGGATGACGTCGACTGAGCGTCTGCGGTCTGGCCGCGTTGAACGCGTTGCACGGTGTACCCTCTCTGGCGAAGCTGGGCAACGATTCCGCGCGGCCCCACCATGTGGCCAGCGCCGACGGCCACGAAGAAGGTGTCGCGCTGCTGCAGAAGGCCCACGATTTTCTCGGTCATTGTTGTATTGCGCTGGTAGAGCAGTGCGTTGTAGAAGGAGCGGAGTTCCGGGTCCTTGCGGGCGTCGGCCGTGATCACGCGATTGATCCCGTCGGCGTCTCCTGCCTTCCAGTATTGCACGAGCTGTTTTGCCTCCGACGCGATGTCGTTCACGCCGAGCAGGGTCAGGCGCAGTTGCATGTCCTGCTGCTCTGGAGTCTGACCGGCCAGCAACCCGATCTGTTCTTGCGCGGTTTCGAGTGCGAGGACGCGCTTGTGGTCGGTGCCGGCTTCGCTCAGGAAATGACGGTCAAGTCCGAGCGTCGGGCTCAATCCCTGCCGCTGCATCTCGCCGACGTCGATCATGACGTTGACCAGCCACGGCTTGAGGCGGGCCAGTGTGGAGAGCGCCAGGCCGCGACGCCTGGCATACGCGGTCAGCGCGGCTTTCGTCTTCGGCGAGAGATGGGCCCAGAGGTTGTCAGTTCCCGTATAGAGCCCTTCTTGCTGGGTCAGGGTCGCGATCTGCGCCTGGTCGGAAGGGGAGTCGTTCAGTTCCACCACGAGCGTGGACGACTTCAAGAAACATTGCTCGATTTCGGGGGGGATCGGGTAGAAGGCCGAGGGCACAAGATGGATGGTACCCAGCAGGTATGCAGTGGCTGTTGGGGACTGTACCTTCCACAGAAAGTCGGGCTGGGCACATGCCGGGGAGATTCCGACGGCGAGCAGCCACAGGAGCACGGCGAGGCGTGACATCAAGCGTGTTCTCATGAGATGGCCGTTCGACGGTGCCGGCCCGTGCCCTTTTCGGTCGGCCGTGGAAGGGCACGGGCCGGGTTGACGGGTTTCACGTGAAACCCCTGCGTCGCCTGGCGCGCCCCCACGTCCGTGTCGGAGTGCCGTTAACTGCGAATCCGCGCGGTATCCGGGTGGCCTTCAGCCTGTCGTTGCCGTGAGCAGGCGTTCCGCCAGCGCGTAGCCATCCACCGGCCAGAACTCTCGGGGGCGCGGTTGAAGGCTCCAGGTGCCGGCACGGCAGGAAGCGATGAGCTGTTGCCATCGCCGGGGAACGGCATCCCTGCCGTATACGGCACCGAGCAATGCACCGGCGATCGCGGCGTTGGTGTCGGTGTCCCCGCCGGCGTTCACGGTGCGAATCACCCCTTCTTCCAGTGACGGGGCGTGCAGCAGTTGATGAAAGGCGTTCTGGAGGGCGTGGCGGACCCACCCCTGGCTACGGGACGGATCCTCCGGACCGCCCCCGTGTGCATCTTCAATCCAGCGGATCACGTCCGGCGCGGCGCCGGAGCGTGCCCAGGCGAGTGCGTGCTCGTACACCTCGCGCGGGGACGCGCCGTGCCGCACGGCGAAGCCGATGGCAACCGTGAAGACGGCGCACGCGTCCTGGCAGTTGCGGTGGGGGTGCGTGAGGGCGCTGTCGAGACGGGCCAGGTTGGCGCGGGCGTCGTCGTTGAGGAGGTGGGAGAAGATCCCCAGCGGACTGATGCGCATCAGCGATCCGTTGGCCTGGCTGTCTTGAGAGGCGGCCGACGTGGCCGCATCAACCGCGTTGTCTTCCTCAATCCGCGTGGCGGTGGTTGCACGGGCGGGAGGAATCGCACGCAGGGCGCGCGCCGTGGTGGCTCCACGGTCGAACGGAGAGGAGTCGTACCAGTGCCGGTAGAGGAGGGCGGTTGCGCCAGGGCGGTACTCGCGGTGCATGACGAGTCCCCGTGCCAGCATCAGCGCCATCTCGCTGTCGTCGGTGGGCTGACCTGCCCAGGTGTTGAAGGTCCCCCCGTTCGCAAGGTCGCGCACGCCGTTTGGGTATTGCCGGGCGATATCGCTCGCGGATCGGAACTCCACGAGGCTGCCGAGGGAGTCGCCGGCGAACTGCCCGAAAAGGCACCCCTGTGCCCGCCGCAGCAGATCGGCCTGACGGACCGAGTGTCCCCGCTGCGGTTCGACGAGGTCGAGCGGGGCGCGCACCTCGGGCGTGGTGGAGCGCACGGTCGACCAGGGGCGCGCGGCCAGGTTGCTCGCCACGTCCCGTCCACCGCCGAAGCAGGCGCGGGCCGAGACGCCGGCGCGTTCGTCGTAGCGGATGGGATCGCCACGCTCGTCGAGGAGTTCGGCGCCAGCCCCGCGTAGCAGCGCGTGTCCGCCTGCGAGGTCCCACGCGCGGGGTGCGTTCATCGACACGCCGCCCACCGTGTCGCCCGCAGCCGTCAGTGCGAGACGATACGCGATTCCGGGCACTCCGATGAAGCGGGCGGGTGCGATGGCTGCGTGGTTGACGGCCGCACGACGCTGCGCCGAACAGGTGAGGGCGACCAGATCGAGCGGGCCGGGTTCGGAGTGGAAGGCGAGCGGATTGACGGGGACGCCGTTGCGCTCCAGTGGTCCGCAGCCTTCGGCCCACGCGATCAGATCGCCGTCGTCGTCAGGGGCGGCGAACGCGTAGATCACGCCGAGCATAGGACGCCCGTCGACCACCGCGCCGATGGACACGGTCCCACCGCGGATTCCGTGTTCGTGGGCTTTCGTGCCGTCGAGCGGGTCGACGAGCCACCAGCTGCGTTCGGGTGCCACGGGCGACTGCTCGCCGGTCTCTTCGCCGAGGAATCCCCAGGTGGGAAAGGCGGACAGGAGGCGTGCGCGGATCTCGCGTTCGACCGCAACTTCGGTCTCGTGCGTGACGCGGGGGTCGGGCGACGCATGAAAGTCTGCGCGGAGTGCAGGGCCAGCCGCGAGCGCGGCGGCCACGGCAGTTGCGAGGGCATGGGCAAGCATGGTGAGGTTCCTCCCATCGGGTCGCGAGGACGGAACCTCCTTCCGCCTTGCTCGGGGAACTCCTGGCGCCAGAGGCGGCTTTGCGGGCGAAACGGTCAGGGACGGTGCTCATCCTGTTCTGACTCGGTCGGATCCGCTTGCAGAGGCGGCTGTGCGGGCGAAACGGTCAGGGACGAGCGGGGAAGATCAAGCGCGTGAAGCGCCGACTTCGCAGAGCCGGCCGTCGATCGGTGCGGAGTCGCGAACCTGCGAATCGGAGGTTTCTGCGTGCAGCCCGGCGGCTGAGTCAGAGCCCTTCCTGGTGACTGGCCCGCAGCAGGTTGCGGTAGACGCCGTATACGCGGCCAGCCCACTGCGTGCTCGTCGAATATCCTCTGCCGTGTCCGTTTGCGGCGCGCAACTGCTGGAGGATGGGCTTGCTCTCATTGCTGCCGAAACGGTGGCGCAGATTCTCGAAGGCCGTGGCCGCTCCGTTGATCTGTTTTTCGAGGCCGCTGAAGACGGGATTTCGGACCGAGTTGTTCGGATCGTTGTCGTAGGCACCCACGCCGGCCATTCCCTTTACGCCAACACCGGTGCGTCCCCACTGCGTTTCGAGACCGGGAATGGCCGCGAGCAGGAGCGGGTCCATGTGGTGTGCCTGAGCCGTGCGTACAATGGACTCCCCGATGGAATCGGGCAACCCCTTCGCACCGTTGGTCTGGATATATCTGGTCAGAAAATCCGCTGTTTTCTGGTCGTGTTTGTCGAGGGGGGCGTTCTGCGGCGTTGTTGCGGGTCTGGCAGCATCTGAGGGGGCGGATGCACCGGGTGCGGAAACATGGCCGGTTGAGGACGAATCGCGGGGGGAGGATACAGCCTGCGTGGCCGCGACCGGACCGTGGCTCGTGGCGGGAGCGTCGCTTGCTGCGGCGGGCGGATGCGTGGCCGCCTGAGAGGACGGGCCGTGGGCCCAGGCCGCTACGCTCGTGGCGAGCGGGTCGCTCGCGTCTCTTTCGGTTTGCGGGGACGTCTTCGAGCGCGCGTCTGTGGAAAGATGCGTGGTGTCCGCCGGGGCATTTGCCTGCGTGCCGGCGTGGCGCTGGGTGTTGGGGAGAGCGGGCGCGACAGGGGCGGCGTTTGCAGTTTCTCGGGTTTCCGTTGGCAATCTGCCCGTGTTGATCTGGTCGACCGCGTTGATGCCGTCGAAGCTCATCAGAATCTCCCTCCCTTGTTTCGCGTCAGGAACTGTCTTTTGCCGACTCAAGGTTGACATCAGGCGCAAGCCCGGAATTGAATGGTTCGAGACGAACACAGTACTTGTTTCTTTGCGCGCCAGATCCCTGCGACTTTTCGGTGCGCATCGGGCCATTGCGGGGCGACGCCGGAGGTGCGATCCTCCAGTGCGTACTTGGGATCGCAGTGGAGGATCGCACTGGTGAAGCGTGCAGTGGATTTGCGTGGCCGGGTCGTCGTCTGGAAGGAGGCTCTCGTGGGATGCACGGAAACCTCGGAGTCGGGTCATTTTTGATGGCGGCGCTCGCGCTACTGTGGAAGTGAGGAGCGGCGGCGACGTTGCAATCACGTCTGTGCCGCACAGGAGGAGAGAATGCTGCAAGGACAATCCCGACGCCGGCGATCGGTCGGCATCGACGTGGGATCGACGTCGATCAAAGGCGTGTGTCTGGAAGATGGTAATCTGACCTGTCTTGCGTCGCGTCCCCTTCCGCCGGCCGTCGCGGGAGAGGCGGGTTGGCACGAACTGGATCCCACGCGAGTGCTGGCAGAGGTTCGTGATGTTCTCGACGCAGTGGCGAGCGACGGGGTTGACGCGATAGCATTCACCGGGCAGATGCACGGCGGTGTCGTGACGGATGCGCGGAACCGTCCGGTTTCGTCGATCGTCACGTGGCAGGATCGCCGCTGCACCGATCTTGTGCGCGAGATTCGCGGTCGTACGCAGCCGTCCGCGTGGGATGGTCTCGGTTGCGACCTCCAGAGCGGCTTCCTCGGAGCAACCGTGGCCTGGTTCGTGGAGCGCGGTTTCCTGCCAGAGAGCGGGTGGCGCATCCACGGTATCTACGAGTGGCTGGCCGGTCAGTTGCTGGGCGTGGACCCGTACACGGACCCGAGCAGTGCTGCCGCCTGGGGCCTGTACGACATTCGCCGGTGCAACTGGAATCGAGAGGCGCTGGAGGCCTGTCACGTGGCGGATGCCGCGTTGCCTCTTCTCGTCGAGAGTGGAGATCCGGTTGGCCGGGCGACGCTCGGGAAGGCGACGGGGGCGCTTGTGGTCAGCGGTGTTGGCGACACGCAGGCCAGCTTTCTGGGTGCGGGCTGTGCGTCCGGCGACCTGGGGGTCAACTTCGGCACCGGTTCTCAACTGCTCTGGCTTTCCGACACCTTTGTCCGCTACGCCGGGACCGACGTACGTCCTTTTTTCTCGCGTTATCTCGTCACGGTACCGACGCTGGCCGGAGGTGCGGCGTACGCCTGTCTGGCTGACTTCTACGCCGACGTCCTGCGGGTCTTTGGCGCTGGCGTTCCTCCTCGCGAACGCCTCTACCAGGTCATGAACCACGAGGCAGCCGTTGCTCTGTGCGAAGGGGTTGTGGTGTCTCCGTTCTTTAACGGGAGTCGTACCCACGGGGAGACGCTGCGTGCTTCCATCGGAGGGCTTGACGCACGCAACTTCCGGCCGGGCAACGTCACGCGCGCGTTGCTCACGGGGTTGGTTGAGGAACTGGCAGAACCGTATTTTGCAATCTCTCCCCCTCGACGCCATTCCGGCCTGGTTGGTAGCGGAAACGGCCTTCGACGAAACGAGGTGCTTCGAACCATCGTAGCGGAACGGTTCAAGTTGCCCCTGCGAATGTCGCCGCACGAAGAGGAGGCTGCCTTCGGAGCGGCGAGAATCGCTGCGGGGGACGTCCCGAGATGGGCCGATGGATGACCCCCGATGTGTGTGGCGCGCTCGGGTCAGTTGGCGTCGCCCGCGACGCGGAATCCTTCCGTGAGTGGACACGCGCGTGGGCTCAGGTAGCTGCGGTGTGCGCAACGGAACACCTCGGGGATGCCGTTGAAGAACGATCCGCCGCGGATCACGCGTCGGTCGTCAGGGCTCGCGGGGGCGCTTTCGCGTCGGTCAGTGGAACTCCACGGATAGGGTGCGTATCGCGAGGAGCACCACTGCCACACGTTTCCCGCCATGTCGAGGCAACCGAAGGGCGAGGCTCCTCGAGGGAATGAACTCACGGCGACCGGATCGAATCGGTGTCGACCGACGCTCGTGCAACAGTACGAGGGGTTGAAACTGTTTCCCCACGGGTACTGTCGTCCGTCGGTTCCACGTGCCGCGTATTCCCACTCGGCCTCGGTGGGCAATCGTAGACCGGCCCACCGCGCGTAGGCCTGCGCATCGTACCACGACACGCATCTTACCGGGGCCTGTTCCCCGTTGGTTGCGGCGTAGTGTTGCCAGTCGCCGGCTGCTTTGTGGCCGGTCGCGGTCACGAACTTGCGAAACTGGGCGTTGGTTATGGGCGTTCGTGCCATGAAGAACGCATTCACGTGTACTCGATTGGCGGGCAACTGGTCGTCGACCATCGAAGCGTCGCAGGCCGAGTTGTACTGGCGCGCCAGTGCCAGCCCCTCTTGCGCCTGTTGTGCGGTCGAGCCCATCGTGAAGACGGCTGCGGGCAGACGGATCAGCACGGTGCCGTCGATA
>JAJXVI010000606.1 GCA_021782195.1 bacterium
GGTCCCCGCGACCGAGGTTTGCTGAGCTTGATCAAACCCCCGAACACGGGGCTGACGACCGTGAAGCTCCCCTTTTGTCGACCATCCGGCAAAACTCCTGACTGGGGGCGAAACCGATCTTACAGAAAGAATGATACACTATCTTCCAACCAACCCGTCCACGCGCCGACAGAGGGTTTGATCAAGAATGACAAACATGGGAAGCAGAGAGAGTTGGAATTGCCCAGTGTTTGGAAAGTTCTATCAAACCCGTCGTCCGCCGCAGGCAGCATTGAGGAACGACGTGCCCCCGGGCCGGCCAACCCTGTTTGTTGCTGCCAGCCTGTGCAGGGTAGTGCTTTGTGCCCCGGCTGGCGCAAAACGGTCAAGATTGTCTCACCAGGTTGGGTGGGTATCTGCGGTACTCGCGAGGTTGCTGGCATCTGCAATGTGGATATGTGGATATCTTCTGCGCAGAAGATATCCACATATCCACAGTACTATGCTCGACCGGCAGGCAGTCGCTTTCACCGCCCATGGAAAGATGTGCGCGCCATCAGGAACAACAGGTACAATCCTATATCCTTCTGAAGTGACAGAAGGACGCACACACCCGGGGCGGACTGAAGCACTGATTGCCGAGATGGCGAGCGAAGTTCCCTGCAACCCCGAGGGGCGATCATGGCACCGGTGCGCCGTGGTTACCGAGACGGACACAACCACGGGTCAGACTGCTCATGTGCGCGCTCGCGGCAACCTGCCCGTTTCGCCGTCCGCCGACGCACGTGCTACGGGGGGCTGGCACGCGGGAGAGATCGTGTCCATTGACAGATGCACCACGCGCCACGGGCACCTCAACGTTCCCGGACCAGGCTTCACTCGAAGAAAATCACGTGGTAGGACTGCTCCAACCTCCGATACAGCGTCAACATGCGCCCGCGGACGATCTCGTCGAGAGCGTGATGCGGGCAGTGCAATGACTGCACCTCCTGCGCAATCTCGCGCAGTCGCAGCTTGCCCGCTGACAGTTCGTAGATGGTGCGGTCGATCGGGTCGACCAGGTAGATATTGCGAAACCAGCCCCCCACTTGAAGGCGCCCGGACTTCGTGTACCGGCGTCTCTCAATGACCCGCATCGGAAACCAGTCGAGCAGACGATCCGCAGGCACCTCATCGAGGGGACGGAACCGCGCCCCCGAGAGGAGACGGAAGTACTCCTCCAGCACCGACGCCCGGGACAGCACGCGCAGATACCACATCGTCATCATGCTGAAGCGCTTTGCCCAGCCAAAGTGGGCCGCCACGAGGTGCCGGGGAATTCTGGGACCAAGTTTCCACATCTCAGCCATGACGACGTTCTCAAACTCGGTTCCGAGCGCACGGATCTCGTTCGCGCGGAGTTCCGAGGTTTCATAGTGAACGTCGGACAACGTGAGCCCTCGCTTGAAATCACCGTCAAAGAGACGAAGCCCGTAGTGCGTGGGATTCTGCTCAATCTCGGTACCAGGGTACGGGGCAAGATAGCACGTGGTCCCCTCGAACACGCCCGGCGACGCCTGCAACAGGCTCACGGCAAACGCCAGGGTGGTGTCAAACGAGCGCCGATTCTCAAAAGGCGCCCCGAGAATAAAGTTCCCCACCACCGACAACGGCGGCAACTCACCGCATCGTTTCATCAGGCGCAGAACGGTTTCCGGCTCCAACCGTTTGCGATACAGCGCCAGGGTCTCGCGGTTGCCGCTCTCAATGCCAATCTGCAGACGCGTGAGACCGGCCTCGATCAACAGCGGCAGCAGGTCCGGATGGCGGTCAAGCACGTCGACGCGTCCCTCGCAGAAGAAGGCAAAGTCGCGACCGTTCACGGGCGCAACGCCCAATCGCGACGGCGCAGACACGGTCCGTCGCACGCGTCCGCGCCCCGAAGCCTCGCCGAGGCGCTCGTCCCCCGCCGCGACAGCGCCGTCCCCCGCCGCGACAGCGCCGTCCCCCGCCGCGACAGCGCCGTCCCCCGCCGCGACAGCGCCGTCCCCCGCCGCGACAGGAACGGCGAGCGACGACACGCCGCGCTGAGGGTCGACAAAATCAACGTCCGACGAGAGTGCCCAGTCCTCTCCGCGGCGCCATCCAATCATGCGCAGCGCGAGCTCACGCACGCGGTGAGGGGGAATCGTGAAGGTGTCGTCCACGAAGCCGAGCACGCGCACACCGTATCGCTCCACGTTGCGGACGATCTCGCCCATCACGTTGAGCGCACTTCGATACCGATAGACGCGCCCGCTGGCGTCGCGGAAGCAGAACGTGCACGCATACGGACATCCACGACTTGTGACCACCATGCAGTGACCGCCCACGCCGACCAGTTCGTGTTCGGGGTACGGGAGCCGGTCGAGATCGCGATTGATTTCCGGGGGCGGACCCTGACGCACTGTTCCGTTTTCGCGCCAGGTCAGCCCGGGAATCTCGTGCAAGGCGCCCGTCCCGCGAACCAGGTGATCCATCAGCGCGACCGTGACGTACTCCCCCTCACCGCGCACAGCCATGTCGAAGGAAGGGCATTCCATCACCTGGAGATCGTCAATCGAGGGAAGCGGTCCACCGACGACCACGACCGCCTGGGGGAGCCAGCGTTTGACGTCGGCCGCCATGGCCCGGACGAGGGTGATGTTGTCGCTACAGGTGTAGAAGCCCACCAGCCGGGGACGCGCGCGCCTGAACACGTACTCCTGCGCGGCGCGCGTCAGGTGAAAGAGATCGGTGGTCTTGAGCATCTCCACGCGATAGCCGCTCTGGCGCAAGCAGGTCGCGATGTAGAGCATGCCCGGGTTCGAAAACGTGTACAGGACGTCATAGAAAGTA
>JAJXVI010000607.1 GCA_021782195.1 bacterium
CTCTTGTACTCCTCGGTCAACGACGTCACACGAATGCCTCGGAAAATTCTGCGAAGCCATCGGTAAAGCCTCCAACCCTGGCCGCGTCCCGACCGATCGAGGAGGAAGTATTCTGTCTCAAAGCCAAGATCTGCCTTCCGCTCAAGAGCCGGAAGGGTCCTGACCGCTCGGGTTGGATTCCGATCCTGGCGAGACCAGGGTTTGGAAGGAGATGCGCATAGAGACGATGATCGTGCGGTTGCTGTGTATCGCCTCAGTCGTTTTGATTCTGCTCGTGGCTCCTCATCTCAGCGGAGTCTTGCTGAACAGGCCGCTCGATCCGACGACCTTGCACGTGTTGCCCTACGCGTTGTACCTTGCCCTGGCCGCGTCGGTTCTCGTGGGCGTTCCGCAGGCGTTGTGCAAGGGCACGCTCAGCGGACCGTCGCGACTGCGTATCCGCGTGGCCGGCTACCAGACCGGAGCAATGTATGGTCTCGCCGCAACGGTGATCGGACTGCCCGTCATCCACCTCTATGTCTTCTGCGGAATCACGGTGGCTCTGGTCCTGGTCGACCCTCTGCTCTATCCCAACGGATAGCGCAAAGGCGGTAGCCCTGCCTCGCCGTCCGTCGCTTGTGGCCAGACCGGCCAGGACATGGCCCACGATTGGACAAGCGCCTTCAGGTGTGAGCGCGTATCCACGCTTCGAACCTTGCGCACGCCTTCTCAAAAGATCCGTCGGAAACGCTGTCCGCGATCTCCTCGCGTCCGTGCACCACTCGCACGTGTGCGTCGAGGTCCACGGATTTCTGTCCATGCGGTCGCGCTCGCGCCGCCTCGACGGACGCGCGTGCCTGTGAGATTGCCTCGTCAACGGATCGATTGCACGCCTCCGCCAGCGCATCGGCAGAGAGGGAGCTTCCGCACAGGCTGCGCAAGGTATCGTCGAAGGGGACGCGATTGCCCGGTTTCCAGTAGTGCTCTGCAAGATCCGGTCCGATGCGAGGGTTGTCGGTAAGGTAGCCATCCCGCGTCAGGAAGAAGTTTCGCGTCTGCTGAACGGCCATTTCCGCGAGTAAATATCCGTGGTAGTAGGCGCTGGATTCTCCTGCGAGCAGATGCGGAACGGCCAGGATGGGGCGGACCCCCGCTGTGAGGCCCTGCAGTTCGCGTTCGATGCCGCGGAAGGTCGCCAGGACAGTTTCCGGTGTCGGGTCGGTCATCTCGTACAGCGCGCGTTCCGCGAACGGGATGCCGAGCCACGCCCTCACCTCCCAGCCCCTGAACGGCTGTCGCTGAGCGATGTCGGCCTCTATCAGTTCCATTGGTAGCGGGGTCCCTGTCGCATCGGCGGCATAAAGTACACGCCAGTCGGCGTCTTTGATGAGGGAGTCCATGAACATCGACTGGGTTTCTGCGTACGCGATGCTCGTTGGAGCGAACTCGTGCGCGAAGCAGGGAGCTGGGGTCAGGATGTTGGAGAAGTGAGCGGCGTGGCCTCCCTCGTGGAACAGGGTCTCGATTCCACGCAGGCCGCTACCGATCTGCGACGGGATTGCGTTGGAAGTAAAGTTGATACGGGCCGGACGCCACCGGTCCTCGTCGAAGAACGCGACTCCAGGGCCGTGCATGAACCCGTTTTCATACTTGCCGGGACGGTCGAGGAGATCGAGGGTCAGCGTGGCGCCACGGTACTTCACCCCGAGTGCCGTGAACGATTGCCCCCAGCGCGCGAGTGAATCGGCGAAGGCGAAGTACCCAGAGAGCTGTGCGGACAGGCTTCCCAGCCTGCAATAGGTGAAGTTCCACGGCTCACGCGCGGAGTCGCCGTGCTGGCCGGTCAGGCCAGCAACCTCTATGTTCGCGCGTTCACGCGTCCGCTGGGCGAGATCATCAAGCACTTCGAAGATCGCGCTCTTTCGACGGCGCTCCACAACCGACGTGCGCCAGTCGTAGTAGTCCTCAAAGCCGAGGAGACGACCGAGCTGGTTTCGCTTGCGGACGATCTCAAGGAAACCGTGTTGGAGCACGAAGGTCTCCACCTCGCGTAGCCCTTCATAGGCTGCGCGGCGCCGTGCTTCATCGGGGTCGGTATTCATGATCAGGGCGAGACGCGCGCCCGATGCCCTTTCCAACTGCCCGGTGAGCGGGTCACGCAAGCCGAGCTCCATTCGTGCTCTTGCGAGTCCCAGCTCTTGCTCTTGTTCGACGATCTCTTCCGCGAGTGCCTGACCTGCGGGCGATTCCACGACGTTGGCTGCGAGCGTGGCGATCCAGCCTTGAAGAATCTGCTGGGATGGCGTGTCTTCCGTGGTTTCGAGTGCACGCAGGGACGCCAGTCGGCCGGGGTCGCTCAGGAAGCGCTTCAGTTCGATTTCCGCGCCAGCAAGCTGTCGTGACGCCAGATCGGCGTCGTCGGCGATTCCCATCTTTACGGTCCAGAACAGGTCTTCCTTGCGCTCGTGGAGGGCAAGGAATTCTTCTTTCATCTTTTGCAGTGTCGTGTGTAGCTGATTCATCCTGTTCCCTGGCTGTGGCGTCGGTCTCACCGTGGAGCTTCACGCTGTGATGGTGATTTTGTTCAGTCCGGCTTTCGCAATGGGGTCAGTGTGTCTGTCCCGGGTGCGGATGATTGCCGAGTTTGCTGATGACCTGCGCAGCATCTATTTTGGAATTCCGAGAGAACGTTCCGCGTGAACGCGCGATCTGCAGCGCCTTGACAATCGCAGTCATCTGTTTGGGATTGAGCGCCCGCACCGCGTCGCCAATCATGACGCCCATATCGGTCTTGACCTTCTGATAGTCGGTCACTGCGCCGAGAAGGTTCTCCGCCTGACTCGGGGAGAGCGG
>JAJXVI010000608.1 GCA_021782195.1 bacterium
GGCGTAAAGAAGGCGCCCTCCCCACACAGCGCGGTCAACAGGTTCGGGATGCGCGCCCCGAAATTGAGCGCCGGATGGGCGATGCGAAGATGGAGACGTCGAAACTTCTGCCCGGGCCGCGCCAGGGCTGGCACGCTGCACGGCCTGCCCTCCGATTCAACCGTCAGGTCAACCACCAGCGCGGCGTGGCGTGGACGGTAGTCCTCGTCAACCCCCACGCGCCGCCAGAGCGCCGTGCTCTGCTCGCGACAGAAATGCACGGCAGCCTTCCATGGGTCGTCGGAAGTCTCGATGAGGTAGTCGGCCAGAAGATAACCCTCGTCAAGAAGGCGCCGGTCTGGCGCCGCCACGAACGCGCGTTCGTCACGATCGAACGTGGCAGGCACTGCGAGGCGCGCGCTCAGCACGGCGCGCCCGGGTCCGCGGACGTTGCGCTGTGCGGCTCCCTGCCGGGGAGCGGAAAGCGACCATGCTTCACCCGCGGCGCGACCGGCGCTCGAAAGTGGGGACGTTCCACGAGTCGAACGGTTCGGATCGATCCCGAGCGTCGCGCGCGAGGACGTGGACTTGCGGCGTCGCGCCTCGGGCTGCGAGGACGTGGCGGGGGGGACGGTGCCGGTTGCTTCAGACGCACCGAGCGCCTCGTCGGCGTGCGTTAGCTGCGTGCGCTTGCGGGGACGAGCAGGCAAAGCGACCTCCTCCAAACAGGCCAGATGCGGCGTGCATCTTCACCCACCGGGGAATGGGAGGTTCGCGTCGGGCTTGCTCCCCAGGGATGGCGGTGCACGGGCGGCGGCGACAGCAGGAGCCTCCCCTGCACAGCGGCGCAGGCCCGGCTCGCCACGAGGTCACCTCGCGCTGAGCGCTTCGCCATTCTCAGTGGAATTCCTGGAAATACGTCCCCGCCTCGCGCACGTCCCCGCCTCGCGCACGTCCCCGCCTCGCGCACGTCCCCGCCTCGCGCACGTCCCCGCCTCGCGCACGTCCCCGCGTCCCCGCCTCGCGCACGTCCCCGCGAGAGCAAGGGCAGGCCCGCCCGCGCGCAACGTCGAAAGTCGATTCGATGCAAGGACCCGTGTTCCGCTCGTGGGCCGTGCGCTCAAGACTCCTCGCGTTCGCGCGCCACCGCAAGGCATTCGACGAATCCTTCTGCACGCGCCTTGCGCAGGCCGTACTCGAATCGCCCTACCTGGCCGAGAGCAACCTCAACGAACGGTTCGCGCGCACCCGTGGCTTCTCGGTCGTGTTCCGACGCGAAGCACTTCCACGCGTGAAAGAAGAGTTTCCATCCTTCGCCGCGTACCTCGACGCGGTTGTCGACGCCACAAGCAACGCGTTCTTCCTCAACCCCCTGGTGGCCGACCTCGTCCCCGACGCACCCGGAGGCGCCTGCGTCGCACCGCACGTCGACCGCAGCCTGCGCTCCTTCACCCGCCCGATCGAACCGCCGAACCCGAGCCGCGTCACGGTGCTGTACGCACAGATCCCGCCCGCCATGCAAGGCGGGGAACTGGTCATCTACGCACGACGCATCCGAATCGGACGCATCCGTCCCCGCACGGGCCTGCTCGTGGAATTTCGGGGAGACCTGCGTCACGAGGTCACCCCCGCCCGCGCAGACGAAGATCCATCCACGCGGACCCGCGCCACGTCACGCTCACGCATCAGTCTCGTGTGCGAACACTACCAGCTCGATGAGGAACTGCTCAAGCACGTCCCCACGTACACGGTCCACTCCAGGAGCTCGTTCGACTCGTTCCTGGAGGTCGAGCTCGGGCGGGGAACGGAACGCGCAGCCACCCCTGACGTCGACGCAGAGCGCCGCAGGAAAAGTCTCGGTGTGGGCGCGAATGGTTCGCCACCGCGTCGGCATCCGTCCTCACGGGCCGCGCGAGTTCAATCCCCACGAAAGCATCGACAATGAATTCTTCCACTCCCGCCCAGAAGCGCCACATCCGTCTCGGTCACAGCCCGGATCCCGACGACGCCTTCATGTTCTACGGCATCGCGTGCGGTGGCGTAGACTGCGGCAACTTCGAGTTCGAGCACGTGCTCGCCGACATCCAGAGCCTGAACGAGTGGGCCCACGAATCGCGCCTGGAAATCACAGCCCTTTCCCTCCACGCGTACGCCCACGTGGCCGACCGGTACATTCTCCTGCCCAACGGAGCCAGCATCGGCGACAAGTATGGCCCGATAGTGGTCTCTCGCGCGGCGAGCCTCGACCTGCGCGGCAAGCGCATCGCGGTCCCGGGCTTGATGACGACCGCCTACCTGGTGCTTCGCATGCATACCCCGGACTTTGAGCCCGTGGTCGTCCCCTTCGATCAGATCCTCGAGACCGTCGTGGAAGGAAAGGCTGACGCAGGGCTCGTGATTCACGAAGGTCAGCTCACCTGGCCCGAGTACGGCCTGCACAAGCTGCTCGACCTGGGCGAATGGTGGTACGAAGAAGAAAAGCTTCCGTTGCCCCTCGGCGTCGACACGGTGCGACGCGACCTCGGGATGGAAGCCTGCAGCGAGATCGCGCGCATTCTTGGCGAGAGCATCGAGTACGCGATGGCGCACCGCACCGAAGCGCTGGAGTACGCACGCCAGTACGGTCGCGGCCTCGACATGGACCGCACCGACCGATTCGTCGGGATGTACGTCAACCAGGACACGCTTGACTACGGCGACCGCGGTCGTCAGGCCGTACGCCGCGTTCTCGAGCGCGGTCACGCGTGCGGTCTGCTGCCCCGGTCGATGGAAGTCGACTTCGTACCGATGCCTGCAAAGGCTGCCGCGCCGGCCCCCGTCAACTAAGGCGCGCCGCACTGGCGC
>JAJXVI010000609.1 GCA_021782195.1 bacterium
GCGAACGCCCGGCTGAGAACACTCATGAACTGTCTCATTCCCATCATCGCGTTGGTTTCAGGCTGCGTGGCCCCTGCAGGGCGCGGAAAAAAGGTCCGTCGACGTTCGAGGACCGTGAAAAAGTTTCCTTCAGGGGGCCGTGAGGCGGGCTGTCGCACGACCAGCCGTGCCGGAAGACGTGCGGGCATGGTGCGGGCTTGTAATCTCACGGAAAGAATACGGCCCGTCCAGGCGCCGGTCGAGGCGATGTCGCGCGGATGCGCGGAGGCCTCGTTACCAGACCGAGACGAGCCGTACGTCGGATCCTCGCGGATCAGCGGTTGCGGTTGAATCGCTCCTGCAGCATCTTGATGCGGTCGGCGACCTCATCCGGAGTACTTGCCGGTGCGCCTGTCTTGTCGGTGGCGCCGCCGCCACGCGTTGACGTTCGCGCCTTGGCCCGCGTGGCGCTGGCCACCGTGGATGCCGTGGAACGCTTCCAACTGCCGGGAACATAGTTGCTCGGTGGCTCAGCCTGTGCCGGTGAAGGCGCCGGGCTTGCCGACTGAGGTGCGCGCTGCGGTCGTTCGGTGCGCGGTGGGCGGGTGTCGCGCTCAAAGCGCTCCGTACGTTCCATTGGCGGTCGGCGCGGCGGACCTTCGCGGCGTGCCGGGCGCTGCTCAGGCGGTACGGCTTCCGTGCCAACCGCCTTCATCGACAGCCCGATACGCTTTCTTTCCTGGTCGACCGACAGGACGCGCACCTTCACGATGTCACCGACCCGCACGACCTCGCGCGGATCTTGCACGAAGCGGTGGGAAAGCTCGGAGACGTGGACGAGGCCGTCCTGGTGCACGCCGATGTCGACAAACGCGCCGAAGTTGGCCACGTTCGTGACGGTGCCCTCGAGCTCCATCCCGTTGGTGAGGTCCTCGAGACGATGCACATCCTCGCGGAACTCCGGAACCACGAACTTCTCGCGAGGATCGCGTCCGGGTTTGCCAAGTTCTTCGATGATGTCGCTGAGCGTATAGGGTCCGACGCCAGTTTCGTTGGCCACGTCTTCACGGCTCACCAGGGCGAGCTTGTCTGTGGTGTGAAGCAGGAGGTCGATGTCCATGCCGAGTGAACGTGCCAGCTTCTCGACGATCGGGTACGACTCCGGGTGAACGCCGGTGTTGTCTAGCGGGTTCACGCCGTCGCGAATCCGAAGGAAGCCTGCGGCCTGCTCGAACGTCTTCGGTCCGATGCCGTTCACCTTGATGAGATCGGTACGCATCCGGTATGGACCTTCGTCGTCACGACGCTTGACCACCGATTGTGCGACCTTCTCGTTGATGCCGGACACGTATCGGAGGAGGGCCACTGAAGCGGTGTTCAGGTCGACGCCAACCCGGTTCACACAGGATTCAACGGTGTCGTGAAGTGCCTGGCGGAGACGCTTCTGGTCGATGTCGTGCTGGTACTGCCCGACGCCCAGCGAGCGCGGGTCGATCTTGACGAACTCGGCCAGGGGGTCCTGCAGGCGTCGTGCAATCGAAATCGCACCACGCACTGTCACGTCGAGGTCGGGGAACTCAAGGCGTGCCTCATCGGAGGCTGAGTAGACTGACGCACCGGCCTCATTTACAACGATTGCGAACAGGCCGGGGTTGTTCTGGCGACGCGCCAGGAAGTGCCGCACGAAACTGTGTGTTTCACGTGAAGCGGTGCCGTTTCCGATTGCGATGGCCCCGACGCCGTAGCGGTCGATCAGGTTGCCAAGCACCTTCTCGGCCCCCTTCTCGTCATTGCGCGGTTCGGTCGGATAGATCGTTGCGTGATCGAGCAACTTGCCGGTGGTATCGACAACTGCGACCTTGCAGCCGGTGCGGAACCCGGGATCGATTCCAAGCACCACGAGCGAGCCGGCCGGAGGCGTCATCAGCAGGTTCTCGAGATTCTCCGTGAACACACGAATCGCTTCGTTGTCGGCCTGCTTGCGCAGCGACTGCTTCACCTCGGTCTCGATTGACGGCTTCATCAGGCGGTGGTAGGCATCCACCAGCGCCATCTCGACCTGGGTCGCGTAGGCCGACGTGGGTGACACAATGAGGTGCGGACGAAGCAGGGAGAGCGCACGCTCGGTGTCGATCTCGATCTGGTAGGTCAGGATCTCCTCGCGGGCCGCACGGCGAATGGCCATGATGCGATGGGAGGGGATGGTGCGCACGCTCTCGTGAAAATCGTGATAGATGCGATAGCGGGCCAGGGCCTCTTCGCGTTCCTTTGCCTTCTGCAGAGCGCGGGCCGCACGGGCACGAGACTTTTCGTCCTGCGGTCTTTCTTCTGTCGCAGCAGGCTCGGCTGGCAGTTCCGTGCCTTCAGTCGCTTGAGATGCCTCGCGCGGGGTACGGACCTTCGAGCGCACCTCTCCCTCGCGGAACATCAGATCGCGAATCAACTGGCGCAGTTCGGCGTCTTCCGCGACCCATTCGGCAATGACGTCACGCACACCCGCGAACACGTCATCACGCGAGGCGAGGCCCATTTCTTCCGACACCAGGGCATCGGCCTCTGTGTTCAAGGCCGCTGCATCGTGACCGCCGTTCTGCTGATACACGGCGCGTGCCAGTGGTTCCAGGCCTTTTTCGATGGCCACCATTGCGCGCGTGCGACGCTTCGGACGATAGGGAAGGTAGAGGTCCTCAAGGCGGGTGCGGTCAAGCGTGCCTTCAAGGGAAGCGCGCAGTTCGGGGGTCAGATGCCCCTGCGATTCGATCGTGTGTAGGATGGTGGCGCGCCGTGCCAGAAGTTCGCTGAAATAGCGACGGCGTTCCTCGAGAGAGCGAATCTGCACCTCGT
>JAJXVI010000610.1 GCA_021782195.1 bacterium
CCACGCCGCTCTGCCAGGGCCTCCAGGTATTCAAGAAGATGCGTCTTGCCTGCGCCGAAATTCGCGCTCAGCACGAGAGGGTCAACGGGGCGATCCTCCGCAAGCGCAGTCAGCCCTTTCTCAAAAGTCGAGCGCAGGCCACGCTGCGTGGTCTCGAGTTGCGAAACCGCCTCTCGCCCGGGCACGCCCGAGCGCAGCGATTCGATCGTACGCCGTGCGCCGAGCGGCGTAAGCCTGGGCGACGTCGTGGATCCGTCAAGAAGCGTCATGTGTGGTCTTCTCTCCCCGTTGACTGCGCATCGTTTCTAGACAAACACCAGCGACGCGGCCGGGTTGGCCCGGTGGGCGTCGCGCACTTCGAGCCCGATGCGAGTCTGAAGCGCGTCATAGTTGTGATAGTTGCGTGGCGAGTCGAGATTGTAGAACGCCGGTGTGGTCAACACAACCAGGAGAAACCGCTCGAACGTATCAATCTCGTCGACGAACCGGCGCAATGTGGCGAGCATGTGCATGTACGGCTTGTCGCCATACGTGAGCGCCGGCGCGTCCTCGGGCGTGAGAATGCGGGCCATCTCCTCCATCGATACGCCACGGTTGAGCGCCACGCGCGCCATTTGCGCACACTGCGCGTCGCGCTGCGCACCGGTCATCGGTCGGTGCTCGTACGCGCGCGTATCGAGCACGACCACCGTGCCAGCCCGCCCCGTCTGCGGCACCCAGTGGCACAACGACGCAAGCATTGCGCGCGCATTGCTCTGTACGATGCGCTCGAAAATACGCACACGTCTCAATGCGGCGGCGGCACCCGGCACGTTCGCTTTCACGAACCAGGCGAGCAGCACTTCCTGGGTGGTGGGGGTCAGCATCGAGGGAATGAGCTGCGCCCTCACGAGCTCGGTGACGGCCGTACGAAAAGGCGCCGCCATCCCGGGATCCTTGAGCAGATCCATTCCCAGATCGCGCTGATACTGGTTGATGAGATCGGCCGGATCTCGACCGTTGACTGACGCAATGGCGTCCACGTCGTCGAGCGCCGCACCTTCGGGCCGATGCAGTCCGTGTCTTTGCAGGTACATGCCCGCCTGTGCGGCCGCCCACGCGGGAAGGTCGACCTCCTTCATCAGGGCCGAGAAGAAGTGATCGATGCGGTGCAGGTCCGGCCGCGTGCCGTCAGCCTCAAGACGCGAGGCATCGAGGTCGACCACGAACATGCCGCAGCGGCGGGCGAGTTCACAAACCTCGGTGCGCACGCGCGTACAACCGTCCGGATCGGCGGCCACGAACTTCACGGCGGAGCCACCGGCCGGCACGTAGTCCGACAGGTATTCCTCGTAGAGAACCGTCAACCAGCGATCAACTTCGACGCGTGGAAGAACCGCCGCAGCGTGACCGGTCATTAGAGCGACTCCAGAAAGCGGATTCCGTAGAATCGAAGCACACTGCCGTCGTCCGCGTAGACCGAGATCACGTCCCGTTTCTTGACGTTGCCCGACGGATACTCGATATGAAACGGGACTCCCTTGCGCGTGGCGCGCAACCCGGACCCGTGCAGGGCAAGCAACTGCTGCGCAAAAGCCTGTTCAGGATTGTCTCGCTTCCAGCCTGGCGCCATGCAAAAGTACGTGTAGATGTCGCAGAAGCGGGTGACAGGCCGGTCGACACTGCGAAGGGCCTTCCACACGTCATACAGCCGGTCGAGAAATTCCACCGCCCCGCCCGCCAGCTTCTGGTCGCGAATGCGCTTGAGCAGTTCCGCGGTCGTCTGGGGTCTCAAGGTGCCGCGCACGTCCCGGCCGATCTTGAGGGAAAGCTTGCCGGGAAGCGCCCGCACGAGCACGGGCGGGGCGATCAACATGTCGTCCACGCGCACCGTGCGCACCTCCAGGCGGTCGGTGGCCTGCTGCGTGTCATCAAGCCACTGCCCGGAAGAGAGCCAGGCAGACGCGTCGAACGTCCACGCGGCCGCGGCCGTCTCAACGCGCTCGGCCTGTTCAGCGGCCAGTTTTCGAGCCTGCTCCGCAGCCTTCCCAAGCCCCGCCACGTTACCGCCCTCCGCATGCTTCTTCCATGCTTTCAGGACGTCGCAGTACTTGCGCGCTCCCTTGAGAAGCGCCTCAACCCGCTCAACCTCGGCGCAAATCGCGCCTTCAAGCGTAAGCGCCTCGATGGCACTTTCCCCAGACTCCGACGCGTCGACCGTCATGTCGTTCCTCCACTGAAAAGGTGCCCAACATTTCGAGACTTCCGAGAGGTATCCTGCGCGGGAGCCGTCGCGGGCGCGCAAGCCGTCCGCTCAGGAAACCGTTCTGGAGGCCAGGCGCATCAGATCCGTTGCAGCGCGCCCCAGTCGCACCATGGTCGCGGCGTCACCTCCCGCGTCACACGCTTCCGACCGAGCCTCCAGGCGAGCCAGCGTGGGACCAACGCGAACCAGGAAGACGGACACGGAACTCCTGGGGCCAGGCTTCCCGATGAACAGGGCGCTGTAGTCGCCCAGGCGCGCACAGCGTACCTGGGGCAATCCCTCGGAAAGCACGTCAACCCGCTCGTGCACGTACCGCTGCGCGGCCCGGTCGGAGGGAAACCGCCAGCGCTCGTCGGTGAACTGCCACGGCCCCGTCTCGCCATCAACCGTCCACGCCGCCGACTCGCTGATTTCCCCCCCAAGGCGCGCGCAGAGCGGGTCGGTCTGCGAAACCTCACCCGTACCAGGCCGGGGATCGGCTGGACCCGGAAGGTCGGTCACGGAGAGTAGCGTCGAGCCTTCGGGTACGGCAGGCGGCAACTCGGCGGGAACGCGGAGCGATTCAAGCGCCTCCAAT
>JAJXVI010000611.1 GCA_021782195.1 bacterium
TCGAGGCCGCATGTACTCCGGCAGGCGCGTCGCGAGGTAGCGCTCGAGTCGCCGTGCAAGTTCCACGCGCAGCACCCCGAACAGCGGGTCGTTGGCCAGGCGGGGGCGCGGGGGCGGTACGGGCCCGACCGCGACGGACCGGTGCGCTTTCGCGAGACGTTGCAGCACGACGTCGCACGTGCCGTCCGGCCACCCGGCCGCCCACGAGACGTCAGCGTGGAAGCCGGCCTCCCTGGCAAGCGTGCAGACCTCGTCCGGATCGATACCTTCAGGCTCCTGTGCAGCCCGACCTTCCCCCGCCTGCACGCAGGCGGCTGTCCCTGTCCTGTCCGGGAGCAGCCGATCCACGGTCGTCGTCCCCGCCGCCGCGTTCAGCTGTTCGGCAACCCGCACGTGAAGGGCCACCCTGGGGTTCGGCACACGCCGCAGCCCGAGGCGGTCGCGTTGCTCGCCGCCCAGCAGCGAAACCAGGGCTGCTGCGTCGGTGGCGTAGAGCGCCCCGTCCAGCCACGGGATTTCCTCCTCCGCGGTCTCGTCATCCAGATAGAGGATCGCGTCGTAGCGGAACCGTGTCAGCTCGTTGTCAAAGCGTCCGCTTCGGGGACGCACTTCGACGCGGCACAGACGGGGAAACTTCTCCCGCCACGTGGCGAAAAGCGCTGGAGACAGCAGCAGTTCCCCTTCCTGCCCCAGGCTGCGCCGCACGCGCCGGCGCAACTCGTCGACCGGCATTGCACCCTCGGCGCGGTGCAGCGCCACCGAGACGTGCATCGCCTCCAGCAGTTCGAGACTTCGTAGGTCGCCCAGGAAGAGTCGGCCGCCCGGCGCAAGCCGCGCGATCGCGCCATCGACGACGCGTTCCAGGTACTCCAGGCTGGGAAAGTACTGAACAATGGAATTGAGGATCACCAGGTCGAAGCTGGCGGGTGCCCACGCGGAGAAATCGTCGGCGGGCCGTTGGAGGACGACGACGTGCGATAGCGTCTGGCTGGCTTCGATCAGGGCGCGGGCGGAGTCCAGCGCTGAAGACGAAAAGTCGGTGCCGCAATAGGCGCTGCAATATTGCGCCAGGCGAGCCAGAAGCAGGCCGGTGCCGCATCCGACGTCCAGCACGCGAGGGCGTCGCGAGACCAGCCCCCTCTCTGGCACGCCGTCCCAGGCGATGGCGCGAACGCGCTCCACGGTCGTCGCCACCCACTCTTCCATCTCGACCGCGGGGATGGGCTGGCCTGTGTAACTGCTTTCCCAGCCAGCGATGTTGAATGCAATGTCCGACGCGGGGGCCTGCCCCACGGTGTTGTCATAGAGCAGCTGCCAGTGCTCGACCCGCTCGCGACGCCACCGGAGCATGTCGTGCTGCAGCGCTTCACAGCTCCGCCGGGGCACGGCGTAGGCCACCAGCTCCGGTCCGCTCGGCGCGTCGCGCGAAATCACCGCCGCCGCCTCCACCATCTCGTGCCCGGCCAGCGTCGCCTCGATTTCGCCGGGCTCGATGCGGTAGCCGCGAATCTTGACCTGATCGTCGGTGCGTCCGAGAAAGTCGAGAGAACCGTCCGGAAGCAGGCGCACACGGTCTCCGGTGCGGTACATCCTGGCGCCGGGCCTCGAGGGATCCGGCTGGAACCGTTCTGCGGTCAGGTCCGGCCGCCCGTGGTACCCTCGACCCACCTGGCAGCCGCCGATGTAGAGCTCGCCGGGCAGCCCTTCCGGCACCGGCTGCTGCTGGGCGTCGAGCACATAAGCAACCACGCCGGGAAGGGGGCGGCCGATGGGCGGGCGACCCTCAAAGCGCCCGGCGTCCTCCTGGAGGGTCGCGCACACCGTGGTCTCTGTGGGACCGTACGCGTTGATGAGACGGGGAACGCGGGTGTACTCGCGCAGCAGGCCGGGCCGGGGCGCCTCGCCGGCAGAAACCAGGCACGTGAGCCCGTCGACTCGACGGGCCTCCAGCACGTTCAGCAGTGACGGTGGAAGCGTGACATGCGTGATCTGCTCTCGCTTGAGTAGGTCGAGCAACGGCGGCCCGGCAGCCATCTCGTCTCGGGACGCCAGCACGAGGGTCGCACCGGCGCACAGCGCGCCGAAGATCTCGCACACCGCGGCGTCGAAGCAGACGGACGCAAACTGCAGCACACGACTGTGCCCGTCCATCGCCTGGAGGACGCGTACCGCCTGCGCCAGGTGGACGGCGCCGCGGTGCGTCAACTGGGCTCCCTTGGGTCGCCCGGTCGACCCGGAGGTGTAGATGAGATAGGCCAGGTTGAGCGGATGCGCGGCCCCGACACAGGGTAGAGGAATCGCCTGCGCGTCGGTACCGTCCATCTCGATGCAGGGAGCGCGGCATGCGCCGGGAAGGCGATCCGACATGTCGGTCCGTGTCACGATGGCCGCCAGATCGGCGTCGCCCGCGATAAACGCCAGCCGGTCGGCGGGATAGTCGGGGTCAAGAGGGACAAAGGCAGCACCGGCCTTCAGAATTCCGAGGAACGCCACGATCAGGTCAAGAGAACGGTCGAGAAAGACGCCCACCCGACACTCCGCACCGATTCCACGTGCACGCATGCGAAGGGCCAGGTCCCGCGCGCGGCGGTCGAGACCGTCATAGGTGAGATGCGTCTGTCGGAATCTCACCGCACACGCGTGGGGCGTCGCAGCGGCGCGAGCATCGAACAGTGCGTGGAGCGACTGGATCTCGTCCGAAAAATATTCGGCCTCAAGCGGGGGCACGCCGGTTGACGCCACCGTCAGGGGCAGTGCGTCGATACGTTCGTCGGGCGTCGCGAGGCCCGCTTCCAGCACCGTGACCA
>JAJXVI010000612.1 GCA_021782195.1 bacterium
TCGACCTGCTTTCGTCGGCGCCATCGTACAGCGCTCTGATCAACGCAGGCGACGCGTCGGTCACCCAGATCAACGCCATGGTCAGTCCCCAGGTGACGCCGATGCCGACGCCACAGATGGTGCCTCCCACCCTCCCGGTCTGGACCGGCTCCACCAATTTTCAGAACAAGAACGCGACGCTTCTGCCCGGGTATCTCTATCCCAACAACGTGACCCTCTCGAGCAGTTCACTGACGCTCACACCCGGCACATACGTGTTTGGTGCCAACGTGAAGTTTTCCGGGAACAGTACCTTGATTGCAAGTGGAGCGAACAGTGCCAATCCCATCGTGATTTACATCGAGGGGACCTGGGACAGCGGAGGCTGCAACATCGTCAATACCAGTAACGATCCGAGTGCCCTTCAACTGTACGGCACCGATACCTGCACTTCAATCCTCCTTGGAGGAACGGCCAGTTCCTATCTCGCGGTGTATGCACGAAACGCAACGCTGAGCCTCCAGGGAAACGGAACTCTTGACGGGTCGTTTGTCGGGAAGGTCGTCAATGCATCTGGAAACGGGGGCGTCACCTATGACAGTCGGGTTTCGAATATCGTGGTAATTCCTTATCTCTGGGTCGTCAGCACGTACGAGCGACTCTGATCCGGGAAACCGATCTGCGTCGAGAGCGTCAGGGGATGGTATCGTGATGCGTCGGAGACGGTGCCACCCACGCGTCCGTGTGCCCCCCGGCGCTCGCTCCGTTGCTACGTATTTTCTTGGCAGGATCCACGCGCGTGTTCCCTGAAGAGTGGTTAAACCAAGGGACAAACGGCTGGTCAACTGAACATCTGCCATCAGTTGAACGGGTGAGGAGGAGACTAGAATGGATTTCGAAGATTTCGTTGAACCGGAAGTCGGCATTGCAGTGGTGGTCACGGCTGCCGTCGCATCTCCAACCGTCCGCAAGAACATCCGTCGGGGCCTGGTGTACGGCCTGGCTGGCATCCTGACCGGCGTCGACGCCATCAAGCAGTTCGGGTGCAAGTTGTCGACCGCAACCGAAGGCGTCAAGGAGCGTCTTGCGGCCAGTACCACACCTGCCGCCGAGGAGCCTGTCGCCGCGTCGCACAAGCGGTCCAAGGCGACCCCCGCCCATGAGTGAGCGCGAGAATCCGACCCACATGGAGCGTGCGGAGCGGATGGTCGACGATCTGGCGGACCACGTCGGTCGGGTTTCGTCGGTCGTTGGCGCGCAGGTCACCCGCCTGATGGCCCGAGCCCGCGAAAAGGCTAAAGAAATCCACGCCGAAGCCCAGGCGCTACGCACCAGTGCACGGAACCAGTAACAGTTGCCTCATGCCCTCGATCCCCCGCGCATTCTGTCGTCCCTGCCGGGCCGTCTCCGCGTGCACGTTCCCGGCTGGCATCCCGACGCGCGGGGTGCCCTCGAGCGCAAGATCCGCGCGTACCCCGGCGTCAGGTCCGTCACGGCGAACCCGGCTACGTGCAACGTGCTCATCGGGTTCGACGCGCACCAGATCGACACGCTCAGCGTGCTCGAGTTCCTGGCGCGGGTCGATCGCGCGCTTCTTGAACTGTCCCACGACGGAGAGGTCGACCCGTCCCCGCACGTGCTCGCGGAGCCAGGGTCCCACGCTCGTCGCCGCGTCCGCGTCACCGTGCGCGGGCTCGATCGCGATCCGGACCTGCAGCGGAGGGTTGTCGAGAGGCTCGAGGCGAAGCACGGGGTGCGCGCCACGGCCAGTCCGCTCACGGGGCGTGTTCTCATCGAAGCCGGAGAGAAGGCGTTCGAACTCGAGAACATCCTCGCGGAGATCGAGGAACTCGAGCTTCCGGCGCTACCTGGCGAGGACCGTCCTCGCCATCCCCTCGACCCTGCCCCGCTCGCCCAGAGCCTGACCCGCGTCGTCGGCGCAGCCGTCGGCCTCGGCGTTGTCGTCACGCGCCGAATCCTCGAAATCCAGGGGAGCCCCGGCGTCATCACGGGAGCGGCGCGCACGGCCGGCCTGCTCGGGCTCGTTCAGGGCTTTCCGTTCATCCGCAACGCGCTGCGGCGCGCCTTTGGCCGCAGCATGTCCGACGTCCTGCTCTACGGGCCTGTCATGATTTCGCTGGCCATGTCAGAGAGCGTCCTCGGACTTGCCGTCACCGGCATCGAGGCCACCGCGCTCCTCACCGAGGTCATCGCGCGGCGCGGCGCGTTCAGTCGCTACGAAGACCGCCTCGGAGAGGACGCCTCGAGTCACCCTGGAGCGGTCGTGCGCGTCGACTCCGGCCACTGCGTGCCCCGCAACGGCGAGATCGTCGAAGGGTACGGTACCGCCGTCACCCGCGACGGCCTGCCTCGGCCGGTCAAGCCCGGCGACACCGTGGACGCCGGCGCGCGAATGCTGGGCGGACCGTTCGTTCTGGAACTGTCCTCAACGCACGGCTTTACGCCGTCGCCACGCACCGAGGAACCGACGCCCACGCTTTACGATCGCTACGTGTCTGGTGTCAGCATGGCGTCGCTGGCCTATGCGGGGCTGTCCGCACTTATCAAGCGCTCACCACTTGGCATCCTCGAGTCGCTGCTGCTTGTGAACCCGCGGGCAGCGGTCATCGGCGCCGACCTCGCGAACGTCGCCGCCGCGGGACGCGTGCTGCGAGCCGGCGTCGTCGTGCTGGGGACCCGCACTCACCGCCAGATTCGACGTCCTGATCTGCTGCTTCTCGACGGTCCGCGCGCGCTCTCGGGCGCTCTCGAGATTTCCGGCTATGCCACGCTCACCGACCTCTACGAGGGCTGCGACCTGGTGGGCC
>JAJXVI010000613.1 GCA_021782195.1 bacterium
GGCGGTCAAGGGCGCGGTGCTGGCATTATTGACCGATGCCTATCAGCAGCGCGACGAAGTGGCCGTCATCGCTTTTCGCGGCGCATCGGCGACGCTGCTGTTGCCTCCCACCCGCAGCGTCGATCTTGCCGAGCAAGGCTTGCGCGAGCTGCCCACCGGCGGCCGCACGCCCTTGCCGCATGCGCTGCAATTGGTGCTGGAAACCTTGGAAAAGACGGAGAAGCCGCCGCTGCTCGTGCTGCTGAGCGACGGCAAGGCCAACGTCTACTATGGTGTCATTGATTCCAACACGGGAATGGGCTGGTTTGTTCGCACCGGCCTTGCTCCGGCGGTAGAGGTAGGGGTCTATGACTCAACCCCACCTCCGCCGGTGTATTCGGCAACCTCCCACGCCTCCGGGCAGAATGACGGGAATCAGTTCACCATCGTGCTGTACGATCCGCAGCCGGTATCCGTGACGGTACACCTGAGCGGGCAGGTCTACTCGGAGGGTTTTTCTCCAATCAAGTTCAGGCGGGTGGATGACAGGACGTTGCCCTGAGAACGCAATGCTTCCATACCGGACCGGTCGGGTATGGAAGGCACGCTCCTCGGGCCACGCTCTGGGGTTTACGCCACCTCGGGCGACTCGTCAATCAAGGTGAACACACAGCTCGGGCCACACGGTCTTACGGCACGAGACAGAGGATTGTACCTGACGGAAAAGAAGAGTGCTTCACGCCAGTGGGGCCGACTCGCGTCCGGCACTTCACGCCTGCCGTGCCGGGTCTGCCGACCGTTTGAATCTTCCGCGGGAGGAACCAGACGCCATGCTGATGCGGGCTATCGTCATTTGAGTCGTTATTTTGTGGAGTGCGCGTCACGCGAGGAATGCGCAGACGAGACGCTTCCTGTTCTAGTTATGTCGATGACCAACGCACGGGCTGGGCCGTTCTCGTCGCTTCGCCGCGGGTCGGATTCGCTCACCGGCAGGTGTGCCTGGCGGCTTGTTCTGCCAATGCTTCTTGGCCCCAGTTTCAAGAACCGTGTCATCGAGCCTGCAGTTGTTTCCTCTCCCGAACTCCCGACGTGGGCGGGCGTTTTCGACAAGAATGGAACCGACTCTTGAAGCGACCCGTGCCGATCGTAGCCTACCTGGTCATCGCTGTTGTGCTTGCAGCGGTCGGAGCGCTCGATCTCGGGGTTGGAAGACCTTCCCTGGCCCCTGCGTATGGCCTGATCAGCATGCTCGCGGGGTGGTTTGGTGGCCTGGGGGCGGCAGTCATCACGGTTGCACTGTCGACGGGGATGCACTTCGTGGTCGATTTTCACGACCAGAGAATTCTAACGTATCTTGACTTCGTCAACCAGGTCCTTCGCACGTTGTTGTGGATGGCGACAGGCCTGTTGGCGGTCTACGGCCGCCGTCTGCTGGAGAGGTCGAGGGAACAACGGGGCGAGATCTTGAAGGCGCAGGAGATCATCACGGCCGACCTTGCCCTGGCACGGCGTGTTCAGAGCGCGTTGATGAACCGGAGCCTTCCTCCTGATGAGCGGATAGAGGTGTGGGTCTACAGCGAAATGGCGCGGGTGCTCGGGGGCGACTTCCACGAGCTTTCACTTGAGGACGGCCACCTGAAAATTTGCGTGGCCGACGTTTCGGGGAAAGGCACAGCGGCTTCACTGGTAACTGCAATGCTGCGGGCGATTCTTGGTGAAGTGCGTGATCGTGAGGGAAGCGTGGCCGATCAAATGTTGCTTCTGAATTCAAAGCTGTGTCCACTCGTGACCAGCACGATGTTTGTTACCTGTTTCTATGCCGACTGGGATATTTCGGCCGGATCTCTTTCCTACGTGAATGCCGGACACGACCCGGCAATCTTGAGACGATCCGATGGTCGTATCGAAGAACTGGGTCCCACTGGCAGTGTGCTTGGCGTGTTTCCAGAAGACCAGTTTCCACTGACGGTGGTGCCGTTTGCTTCGAACGACCTGCTGGTTGTCTTTACCGATGGCCTGACGACCCGTCGTACTGGTCCGCAAGAGCGGCTGGGAGATGAGCGCGTGCGCGAGGAGATTGCCGGACATGGGGACGACCCGTGCGAACAGATCGGGAACTGTCTGTTATCGCTGGCCCCTACGCCGCCTGGTGGCAACTCGGAGGATGATATCGTGCTGGTCGTATTGAGAGCACACGCACCTTCCCCAGAGAAGTGAGCGAGAAGCCACACGGTGCCTGCACGGGTCGATGGTGTTGCGCTCGACAGCGTCTCGGATGACAGGAGTCTGTCTTCTATCCGGGCAACAACAGGAGACGGGTGTGGCCGGACCGGTCGTACCTGAAGTGGCAAGGAAGCAATCATCCATGACGGAGCGCGTGCAACAGAGCGAAGACGAGTGGCGGGAGAAGTTGACCGAGCCTGCGTTCGAGGTGTGTCGTCGGAAGGGAACAGAGCCTCCTTTTACCGGTGAATACTATCACTGCAACACACCGGGCACCTATCTTTGTGTGTGCTGCGGAAACGAGTTGTTCAGCTCCGACGCGAAGTATGACTCCCACAGTGGCTGGCCAAGTTTCACCCAGGCGGCGGGCGCCGACTCGGTGAGCACTGCTGTGGACCGTAGTCACGGGATGGTACGGACCGAGATTTCCTGCCTGCGCTGTGGGTCCCACCTGGGGCACGTTTTTGAGGACGGCCCGGCACCTGGAGGTCAGCGCTACTGCGTCAACTCGGTCGCGCTGCGCTTGCGGACTCAGTCTTCATAGGGGAGCCGGGTCCTGTCTCTTTGACTGATGGGCCCGCGCCGTCGCTGATGGGCCCGCGCTG
>JAJXVI010000614.1 GCA_021782195.1 bacterium
CTCTCTCCCCTGGCCCAGCAGAAAGGGCTGGTGCTTGAGATTGACATTTCCGGTGCTGTTCCTCCGGTGCGTGCCAATGAAGCCCTCCTCCGTCAGGCGGTGACCAACCTCCTGGATAACGCCATCAAGTTCTGCGGCGTGCGCACGCAGGACGAAGGATCGGAGGCGGGCTGGGTTCGCGTTCTGGCGCGGACCAGTCCGGAAGGGGTGAGGCTCGAAGTGAGCGATAACGGCATCGGGATACCCGAGAGCGAGCAGGAGCGTATTTTCGAGCGCTTTTATCGCGTGACGGCAGGTCCTGCGGGCCAGCTCGGTGGCACGGGTCTTGGCCTCTCGATTGCGCGCGAGAACATCACCGGGTGTGGTGGCAGGCTCGAGGTGCATTCCACGCCGGGACATGGGGCCGCGTTCATCGTCACACTTCCACGATGTACCTGACGGTCGGCGAAAATTCCGCCGACCAGACCCACCCTCGCGATCCTTTGCTCCGCACGTTGGTGGTTCGTTTCGTGGTCGGTCTTGCTGTCTCTTTGCTCGTGGTGGCCGTCTGCAGTCTGCCTGTTGTGCGCACGTTCGAAGACCGGGTCCTCGATGTTCGCATCCACCTCTGGCGCGAACTGGTGGAACCCGACACCCGTAACTTCCTGATCGTGACGATCGACAACCGCTCCCTCGCGTCGGCGGGTCTGACGTGGCCGTTGCCACCAGACGTCTACGCACGCGCCATTCTCGCCCTGCGTGAGGCCGGGGCCAGGGCCATCGGCGTCACCGTGCCGTTTGACACCCCCGAACCGGACGCGGGACATGATGCGATGCTTGCCCAGGCGGTGAACGGTGTCTCCGACGTCGTGCTGGCCTCTCGCCTGGACTGCTCGCACATCCCTCCCGTTCTCCACCTTCCCCGCTTGCGGTGCGCGAGCGGCTACTGTCATGTTGCGGCGGATTCAGACGGCGTGGTCCGCCAGTTTTCCATTGCGCCGGACGGTGTCGAGGCGACCTGCTTTCCGCTTGCGCTGCTGAGACTTGCATTTCACAGTCCCCAGTTTGTTCCCCAGGGATATCTCGACGCCCCCGGCACACGCTTTCCGATTACGTGGGCGGGTGCGCCAGGTCAGACGTTTCCCGAGATTTCCCTGGCGCGCGTCCTTTCGGGGAAGGGACTGGCGAAGGAGGTGAAGGGGCGCGTTGTGCTGCTCGGAAGCACACTTGCGGGTTCGGCCGGTCGCGTGAGGACTCCGTTTTCGACGACGGTCTGGGGTCGTTCCACCGGGACAGGCATGACTCGCGTCGAGTTGATGGCAAACATCGTATACACCCTGGCTTCACAAGATTCGCTTCAGCGCCTCACCGCGCCTCAGACCGCGCTGTTTGTGGGAGGCATTGCGTTCGTGACGTTTGTCATTGCAGCCTCGTTTCATCCCCTCTTCTCCGCTGTGGTCTGCCTGTTCCTGATTGCGATGACGTTCCTCGAGACCTTCGGGCAGATGGTGCTGGGCGGGCACCTGTATCCCCTGTTTGCCCCCTGTTTTGCCGTTGTGGCCGCCTGGGGGGCGGCAGGGGCGTGGAGATTCGGGGCCTGGGTCTGGAAACTGGCGACTCGCGGCTTTCGGAGAAGGTGAGACAGTTCGTATCCGGGCCGCGATGCGGTTTATGAAGGGACGAGGATTCAAGCGCCGGCAGGGGGGGGATGAGCCTCTGATGAATAGCAGGCACGATGGCGAAGAAAAGCAGTCTCCGCAGTTCAACCACCTGTGAAATCGATGAATTGACGGGCCTGCCCGTCCTCTCGTCGGTCCATTCCCGTGTTCGCGAGGAAAGCCGAAAGCACGGCGAGATCGGGTTCGTGTACTTTGACGTCGCCCGTTTTCACGCGCTGCAGGATGCCTGGGGAAAGCAGGCCGGCCGTTCCCTGCTGGCACTGATCGGGAGTCAACTGGCGGAACTTCGCGGACGTTTGTATCGCGACGAGGATCTGGTGGCGGTTCAGGGTGCAGGCTCTGACGCCTTTGTGATTTTCCTGTTCTCGCCGCCTCGTCGCAAGCGTCAGTTCTCGCGCCGCGACATTCAACTGGTGCGCCAGCGCATCGTATCTCGTCTGACCGAGGCCATCAATGAGCAACGTGAGGCGCTCGGAATCGGGGAGCCCATCTCGTTGCACGCCGGCAGCACCACGATGTTGTGGGATGAGCGCCTTGGCGTTGCGCAGCAGATCGAGAGTGTTCACCGGGACGCTTTCTTCAAGGCCCAGTTCGAGGAACTGATGGCCAGCTTCGTGAGCAACGTCTCGCACGAACTCCGGACCCCGCTCACCTGTATCGAGGGATACGCGGAGACGCTGCTGGAAGGCGCCATGCACGATCCCGTGCTGTGCGCGCGATGGTTGCAGATCATCTACGACGAGTCGCGCCGCCTCGAGCGCCTGATCTGCGACCTGCTTGACCTTTCCACCCTGGATGCGGGCCAGATCCAGATGCGCTGTCGTGCGGTCGATCTCTGCAAGATGCTTGACGATACCGTTGCGGTGTTGCGCCCGAGGGCCCTCAAGTCACAGGTGACTGTCACGGTGGAAGCGCCCGCTGATCTCCCACTCGTGAGTGCCGACGAGGACCGCATTCGTCAGGTGATGCTGAACCTCGTCGACAACGCCATCAAGTACTCACGACCCCAGGATCAGGTTCGCGTGGTGGCCGCTCCCGTGAACGGGGAGGTCAGGGTGTCGGTCATTGACACCGGACTTGGCATCGCGGCGGCCGACCAGGAGAAGATCTTTGACCGATTCTTCCGGGTCAAGGAGGGACTTGCCGCT
>JAJXVI010000615.1 GCA_021782195.1 bacterium
TTGTAACCCAGGTTGCCACAGGAAGAGCATCCGACTGGTTCGAAAAATCGTGCGTCGTCGGGTAGACGTGAGATTCCGGCCATCGCGAGGTCTTGCTCTGTAGGCTGGCTTTCACGCTTGCATTCGGGACACAGGCGCCGCACGAGTCGCTGTGCGAAGGCGGCCAGGAGCGTTGACATGACGAGGAACGAGGGTACGCCCATGTCAATCAAGCGTGTGGGTACCTGCACGGAATTGTTGGTGTGCAGGGTGCTGAACAGGAGATGACCGGTCAGGGAAGCACGCAGCGCAATCTCTGCAGACTCGAGATCGCGGATCTCTCCTAGCATCACGATGTCGGGGTCATGGCGGAGAATGGCGCGCAGGCCCTGAGCAAAGGTAAAGCCGATATCCGGGTGGATTTGAATCTGGGTGATTCCATCAATATGCGCCTCGACCGGATCTTCGATGGTGATGATCTTGCGGCGGGGCGTATAGATGTTCTTGAGGGTTGCATAGAGGGTTGTTGACTTTCCGCAACCGGTCGGCCCTGTAGCCAGAATGATGCCGTACGGCCTGTGGATGAGTTGGCTGTATCGCTCAAGCATCGAAGGCGGAATCCCCAGGCTTTCAAGATCCTGTACCGAACCGAGCGGGTCAAGGATACGGATGACGACACCTTCACCATGCGCATTGGGGATGATCGAAACGCGCAGGTCAAATTCCTTGTCTTCGATGCGGTAGGTCATTCTGCCGTCTTGCGGGAGTCGCTTCTCTGAAATGTCCAGACTTGAAATGATCTTGATGCGTGAAACGACGGGGCGATAGAGATTTGCGGGAGGTGGGGGAAAGTCGTGTAGAATCCCGTCGACGCGATAGCGTAGCCGCATACTGCGCTCAAAGGGCTCGAGATGTATGTCGCTTGCACCCAGGTGGATGGCCTGGGTCAGGATGTAGTTCACGAGTTTGATGATCGGGGTGTCCTCGTCCTCGACAAGGGTGGCAGCGTGCGCGCCGACGGTGTGTTCGAACGCCTGTCCCTCACTGATTGCGCCGATGGCTTCGGCAGTATGCTCTACACCTGCAAAATAGCGTGTGAATGCCTGTTCAAGGTCAGCACGCGTGACCAGTACGGGGTTGATGACCCGGTGGGTGAACTGTCGGATGTGGTCCTGGGTGTCGAGGTCCAGCGGGTCGACCACCGCCAGGTACAGGTGATCGCCTGTTGTGAAGAGGGGAAGCACGTGAAAATGACGGGCAACTTCCGGTGCGATCAGTGCAAGTGCCTCGGGGGCCGGATGAAAGTGGCGCAGGCAGATGGAGGGGAGGCCGTGGTAGCGGGTGAGCGTTTCGAGGAGAAAGGC
This sequence comes from bacterium, assembly GCA_021782195.1. Taxonomy (GTDB): domain Bacteria; phylum Vulcanimicrobiota; class Xenobia; order RGZZ01; family RGZZ01; genus JAJXVI01. The sequence continues at coordinate 1,344 of JAJXVI010000615.1, forward strand.
GGGGGTCACGAGACGCGCATTGATGAGGAATTCTGCTGCGCTGCGGCCTTCGTTTTCCTCATTTCTTGCACGAGCGATGGCCTCCAGGCTCAGCTTTGACGCCAGCAGATCCAACCATCCCGTTCGAGTTCCAAGGTTCGCACCATTGTCGTGGGTCGACGTGTTCATGTCGCTGTCTCTCCATGCACGTGCTTGATGTTCGGAGTCCGGTTGGACGGGAACCGACGCATCGCCCGGCCGCCCTTCACGACCCGCTGTCCGGTCGTTGAGTGGCGACACGGGGATGCCGTAGAACTCGCGGCGTGCAGGTGATGACGCCTGCCGAGGAACGAGGCTCGGTTTGAGAAACCACAGACTGCTTCAGGGTCGGTCCCTCCTGAATACCTGCTTTTCCGTTATAATACCCCGTTTTTTGCTGTTCCACTTCCCGTGGCGATGCATCCTCTCCCACCCAACCAGGCGGGTTCACTGGTTCGCGCAATGAACCCGGATCGGTCAAGAGCTTATTGAAAATCGTCGGATGCGGGAATATGTCCACTGAGAGATCTGCTACGGCGTCTGACGAGAACGTTGAGGGCCGGGCAATACCGCGCCAGGTTCGTTGCTTCCCTGGAGAGGTGAGGGTGAGACCAAGTGAATCGCGTCAACGTAGGGCTGGATCTGGGAGCCTACAGTCTGAAATGTGCGGAGGTCGACTCGGAGACCGGTCAGGTCCGGAGCCTCTGGCAGGGTGAGTTGCTACCTCAGCGGCAGTCGCGAGATCAGGCCATGACGGGAGACACACTGGTTCGTCGCATACGCGAGCTGATCTCTGCGTGGGCTCAGCACGCCGTAACCCCTCCGCGCGTAGTCCGCTCAGCACTTGAGGGCGACGGCACCTGGTGCCGCTACCTCGAGTTTCCCCCACTTTCTGCACGTGAGCTTGAGGTGGCAGTGCCCTCGCTCGTGCGCAAGCACATTGCTGTGCCTCTTGAGGAGGTTGCCCTCACCCACGTGGCAGTTCCACCGCTCGTCCCTGGCGAGAAGCGAACCGCGCTCTTTCTGGTTGCTGCTCGGCGTGACCTGATAGCGGCGCACAAGAAGCTTCTGGCTGACTGTGGACTTGACGTGGCGCGCCTCGAAGTGACCCCGCTGGCGCTCACACGCGAGTTTCACCGCAATCGTGGCGTTGCTGAGAATGAGGTTCACGCACTTGTCTATGGAGGCTTCGTCAATACGCAGGTGGTGGTGTTGCGTGATGGATGCCCGTACTTTGTGCGTCACTTCTGGCCGGGCTCGCGTGACTTTGTAGACGCCTTTCGAAGCGAACGTCCCTGTTCGTGGAAGGAGGCTGAGGATTGCCTGGGGGTTGCGGATCTTGAAATCGGGGAGACAGCGCTTGAGCCGATTTTTCGCCGCTGGGCGGGTGAGGTTCGACGCTCCCTGCAGTTTGGCAACGAGATCTTT
>JAJXVI010000616.1 GCA_021782195.1 bacterium
GCGCTCACGGGGTAGCAGTCGTCTTCTGCGTAAACGGTTGCCCCGATGGATTCTTCTGGCGGAACACCCTGTTCCGCCAGAAGAATCCATCGGGCGAGGAGGCGCGTGAGCGCTCGCGATCGGTGTCCGAGATTTCGACCGGTGGAGTCTCTCCGACGGGTGAGTCTGTGCGTGCAATCACCGGTGGGGCAGTTGCACAGCGGACGATTTCCCACAGCCACGGGTTCTGTTGATGTGGGGGAGGGGCTGGCGTCAGTCGGGTCGCACGCTGGTGAAGATGCTGTGGAAGAAAAGGCGGCTGAGGAACGAGGTGTGGCCGCCGTTGGCGGTACCCCAGGCCAGATAGACGTCCGTGTTGTAGATGAAGCCGGCCAACCACCCAATCTGACCGTTCCGCAAAGTTACGGCCATGCTGCTTCCAGGGTGCATTCCGAAGCGGGTTTCGTGGGGTTGCTGGAAGCGAGCGCCCGGTGGGATCAACGCGGCGGCCAGGGCCTTCAGGTTGGCCGCAGCGACTTGTGCACGAGCTGCCGAGGCGTAGTGCAGTGCCCCGATCCACAGCGTCCGTGAAGGATTCCCACGCAGGAGTATTCCTCCAGAAGGGGGGGCACCCTGTTGCCACGTCCATCCCGCGGGGACCTCAACGGTGAAGGATGGACGCGTCGTGACGTGCACCGGGACGGCCCAGGCTCCTTTCAGCAGCAAACAGATGAGGGCGCCACAGATACTGGCGGTGTTGATGAACTTCTGCCTGTCCGACATTCGGTTTGCCTCCTTGTGCGCTGGTTGCGGCCTCATGACGACCGGGCTCTCCCGGGGCTGGGACGTTGGGTTCTGCGTGTCCTTTCGAGCCCTCTGTTACGTGTGAAGGGAACCTCTTGCTTGCGTAAGAGCGGGAGAATACTCCTGCGCGACCTTGCTCACGGCGGGCACGTCGACCGGGCCGTCCTGGTAGAGCGTCTCGAGAAAGTCGGCGACTTCCTTGGTGATCTGACTGGGTGTCGATGAGCCACTGGTGAGTGCGACCGTCTTCACGCCCGCGAACCACTCCGGACGAAGTTGGGTGGCATTGTCGATCAAGTAAGCCGGCTTGCCCGCCAGTTCCTCTACCACGCTGACCAGTCGGTTGGAATTGTTGCTTTTCGTATCCCCCACGACGATGACCAGGTCCGCGTCGCGCGACTTTGCCACGGCGGCTTCCTGGCGGTCGGTCGTTGCTCTGCAGATATCGTTGTGGATGTTGGCGTGAGGAAAGCGGTCGCGAATCGCGTTGACGATGAGCTCCGTGTCCCACTTGCTGAGCGTGGTCTGGGTTGACACCGCAATCTTGTCTGTGTCGAGTTGAAGCCGTGAGACGTCGTTGACGTTCTCCACGAGATGAACGTGGTCTGGCGCCTCGCCGATAACCCCTTCGGGCTCGGGGTGGCTGCGTCGCCCAATGTAGATGATTTCGTAACCCTCGGCAACCAGGGTCTTGACCAGTTCGTGCGTGTGCGTCACCTCCGGGCAGGTGGCGTCGATGATGTTGAGACCACGTCCGCGAGCACGAAGCTTTACGAGCGGTGAAACGCCGTGGGCGGTAAAGATCACCGTGCCGCCGTCGACCTGGTCAAGAAGTTCTTCTCGATTGTCGCCATCGAGCGAGATGATGCCGTATTCGTTGAGGCTGGCCACCGCGTGTCGGTTGTGCACGATCTGGCCCAGGATATAGATCGGTTTGGGCGTGCTGTTGTCGCGTGCCGCAGTTCGCGCCAGCTGGATCGCGTCGACCACTCCGTAGCAGTAGCCGCGGGGGCTGATTTTGATGACGTTGATCTTCTTCCTGTCGTTCGGGGACTCGTTCATGAAGGGGACTCCTGCCTTCGAGGTTTGGGGGCAAAATTTCTTGGTCGCGCGGGCTGTGGAGCCACTGCACGCGATTCGCGGTGCCCTTCCCATCGTATTTGTTCCGGCGATGCACTGTCGTCGACCTGCGGAGGAAAGTCATCGCAGGGACCGGCAGGAGGTTTTGGGCGGACTCTGCTAAATTCCTTCTCCCCACCGGGGATGACCCCCGAGAATGACTCCCATCACCATTGTCTGGCAGGACGCATTTCATGAGTTTGACAATCGGTATTATCGGTTTGCCGCAGTCCGGCAAGACCACCCTGTTTCGTGCCCTCACTCGCCTGGATGACACGCGAGGAGGAAGTGGAGGGGGCAACCGTCCGCATCAGGCGCACGTCACGGTCCCGGATACGCGACTGGATCGACTGTCCGCAATCTTTCATCCAAAGAAGACCACACCGACCAGCGTTGACTTTCTCGATGCGGCCGCGACCCTGGCCGACGTCGAAGAAAAGGGCGCACTGGGCAAGCGTGTACTTGGCACCTTTCGGTCCGTCGACACGTTACTCGAGGTTGTGCGATGTTTTCCGCACCCATACCTGGGCGAGGCGCATCCGATGGACGATCTGGAAAACCTTGAGCTTGAACTCCTGATAAGCGACCTCACGGTCATCCAGAATACGCTCGAGCGAAACCGCAAGATGGCGCCGGACGCGCGGGCCTGGTTTGAGTCGCTCGCATCGGTTCTCGAGGAAGGCGCGCGACCGGACGCTTCTTTGCTTGACGGACCACCCGACAGCGCTCTCCCTTTTGTTCAATCGATGGCACTACTGGTCGCAAAACCTGGCATTGTGTGCGCAAACGTACCAGACATCATGCTTTGCTGCTATTAGTTCAACGCAGCGGTCGAGGCAGCGCGCCAATGGGCCGAGGCGCATGACCGACAGTTCTTCACGGT
>JAJXVI010000617.1 GCA_021782195.1 bacterium
CCCATTTCGAACACAGCAGTTAAGCCCTCTAACGCCGATGGTACTTCCCTGGAGACGGGGTGGGAGAGCAGGTAACCGCCGGGTTTTATTTTTCCGTCGTTTCTTCCGGACACGCTCGCGTCATGCGAGCGGGCTTCGGGTTCGCGGATTGCGCGTCTGTACGGTGGACAGCTGTACTGGCGGAAGGCGACTCAACTGTGAGCGTCCTTCCACTCCCCGATGAGCCCGAGGAACGTGGGCCCGAGCGTACTTGCCTTCACGTCGCCGACCCCCTTGATCTGTCGAAACTCGGCATCGGTTTCCGGCAGACGTTTCGCCATCTCGAGCAGCGTTGCATCGCTGAAGATCACGTAGGGCGGGACGTTTCGCTCCTCGGCAAGACGGCGACGCAGCGCCCGGAACGCAGCGAACAGTTCGAGGTCTGGAGCCCCGTGCATCTCGTGCGCTCCGGTCGGCGCGGTAAACGATTCGGACGAACCCGACCGCAGGTCTTCTGCGAAGTCACCTTCAAGATTTTTGCGCACCGCCCCACGATGCAGTCCGCTCCCGCCCATCGGCTCGTTGCGACGCTGTCTCGCGCGGCTCTCACGTGGCTTGGAGAGGCTTGCCCTGCCTTCGGCACTTCGCATGAGAACGTGGCCTGCAGGGGTGAGTTCGACCACCGGATACTCGCCTTCCCCCCGTGCAAGAAAGTCGGCTGCAATCAGTTGATCGATCCAGTCACAGATGGCCTCCACGCCGTGCTCTTTCAGGAGACCGTGCGTGGACAGCCTGTCGTGGTTGTTGGAAACGATGCGCGCGGTTCTCGCCCCTCTGAGGACATCGGCCACATATCGCGCTCCGTATCGGCCACCGAGCCGGGCCACCCCTGACAGGATCTTGCGCGCCACCGTGACGGAGTCGGCAAGAACTTCGTTTTCATCGAGACAGTGGTCGCACGCGCCACACTCCTGTTCCATTCCCTGGCCGAAATAGCGCAGAAGCGCCTGGTGACGGCATGTCAGGGAGCGGCAGAGGCGATACATCTCGGCGAGCTTCTGCATCGCCACCGCATCGCCAGCCGTCCCCGCCTTCTCCAGCAAGGAACGCCAGAGAACCACGTCGCGTCCCGAGTGGAGCAGCACGCACTCGGCCGCCAGCCCGTCGCGCCCGGCTCGTCCCGCCTCCTGCTGATAGTGTTCGACTGACTTTGGCATGCCCGTGTGCACGACGAACCGCACGTTGCTTCGGTCGATTCCCATCCCGAAGGCGACGGTTGCCACCACGATGTCGACGTTTTCCCGTGCGAAGGCGTCCTGGTTTGCGCGTCGCGCCTCGTTTGACATTCCCGCATGATAGGGAACTGCCTTCCACCCACGTGCGACGAGGTCCTCACAGGTCGACTCAACTTCCTTGCGTGACAGGCAGTATACGATTCCCGCTTCGCCGCGATGGCGTTCGAGCACCTCGAGCAGCTGTCGGAGGGCACCCGCGGACGTCCCCCCGGAACGCGGGATGAAGCGATAGGTCAGGTTCGGGCGGTCGAAGCTCGAGACCAGCACAACGGGGTCACGCAGTTTCAGGCTGCGGATGATGTCATCGCGTACGGCTGGCGTTGCGGTGGCCGTGCATGCGTGCAGCGCAACGTCAGGAAAGCGCTCGCGCAGGGTTCCGAGCGCCCGATATTCCTGCCGAAAGTCGTGACCCCACTGGCTGATGCAGTGCGCTTCATCGATGGCGAAGAAGGACACGGTGCATGTGCCCAGCAGTTCCTGTGCATTCTCTGTCAGGAGGCTCTCCGGCGACAGGTACAGCAGCTTCAACGCGTTGCGTCGAACGGCTCCGATCACGGACGCACGCTCCGCAGTCGTCATGGAGCTGTTGAGGGCGGCGGCCGGCACTCCGTTTCCGCGCAGGGCGTTGACCTGGTCCTGCATGAGCGCAATGAGGGGCGAGACGACCACGGCCATCCCCGGCATCAGGAGCGCGGGCAACTGATAGGTAATGGATTTTCCGGCGCCCGTTGGAAAGACGACGAGGGTGTCGTGACCCTGCAGGGTCGCGGCGATGGCTTCCTCTTGCCTGCCGAGGAAGCTTGGGAATCCCCACACCTTTTCGAGCAGTTCGAGCGCCGTGGCCAGAGATGCGTCCAACGGCGGCGACGCGTTCGAGTTCAGGCTGTACATACGGTGCGGGTTCCTGAGCGTTGCCCGTGTCTCCTCCCGCGCATTCTCGCGAAGGTTGGTCCCGGGGGCGACGCGGGTCGTTCGGGGCGCGTGGCCCGCCCTGGGAACGGCGTCCCGCCCGCGTCAGCGAAAAAGACGCGCAGCCCGTTGAACAGCTTAGCCCTCGGCCCCGGGCTGCACCTGCCACTCCTGCATCACCCGTCTCCCGAGGGCGAGCAGCGTGCTGCGCCGTTTTTCGACGACAAGCCCGAGCCCGATCAGCAGGATTCCTGCGACAGTCGCGTAGATCTGCCACGGCATCGAAGCCAGCACGCGGTGGAGCTGGTAGGCCACCTCGAGGACCACGAAGGAGGTGCCCACGAGGGCGTATCCCGCCCGGCGCGCGTGTGTCCCGTAGAGAAAGAGGGCCAGTCCCTCGCTTGCCGTCGCCACGGCGTGGAAGTACCCGTGTTCACCGATAGACTGCAGCAGCGACGGCAGTCCAATCACTGCCACTCCACACATCTCAAGCCTGGGTTGCACCCCGCTGTCCTCCCCGAACGGTCGTCGTCCGCGTGACCAGTTGATGATCCACAGTCCAAGCGGCACCGTGTACCACTCGGTGGCGATGGGGTGGGGG
>JAJXVI010000618.1 GCA_021782195.1 bacterium
TGCCTGCAGGTCGGCCCGACGGCTTCATTCGACCGCCGAACGTGCCAGCGTGAAGCGTGAAGCGTGAAGCGTGAAGCGTGAAGCGTGAAGCGTGAAGCGTGAAGCGTGAAGCGTGAAGCGTGAAGCGTGAAGCGTGCAAGCGTGACGCGTGATCAACAGATGCGCGGCAGTTGCTCACCACTGAGCAGATCGAGCAACCGGGTCTGACCCAGCACACCGCGCAGACGCACGCTTGCCAGTGTCGTACCACGACCAGGTTCGCACGGGGCAAAGACGCTTCCAATGGCAACGGCTTCTGCGCCAGATGCGCACATGGCGCTCTGTACGCGATCCGCCTCCTTCGGCGCAACGAAGCAGATCATTCGCCCCTCATTAGCGACGTAGAGGGGATCAAGCCCCAGCATTTCACAGGCACCGGATACCGCTGGAAGAACAGGAATCCGCGCCTCCTCCACCTCGATCGTCACGTGTCCATCGAGAGCAATCTCGTTCAACGCGGAGGCAAGTCCCCCACGGGTCAGGTCACGCATGCAGTGAACATCCCCAGCCTCGCACGCAGCGTGGGCCTGTTCGTGCAATGGAGCGCAGTCGCTCTCGATGAGCGTCTCAAATTCCAGACCTTCTCGAACCGACATAATGGCGATTCCATGCCGGCCCACGTCACCGCTCAAGAGCACAACGTCGCCCGGAACCACTCGATGAGGGCCCACACTGCGGGTGCCGGGCACGACGCCGAGACCTGCCGTGTTGATGAAAATGCCGTCGCCCTTCCCGTGCTCGACAACCTTCGTATCTCCGGTCACGATCTGAACGCCGCATCTGTGCGCAGCGCGCCGCATCGACGCCACGATCCGACGCAACTCCTCAAGCGCAAGGCCCTCTTCAAGGATCATTCCAACGCTCAGGTACCGAGGGGTTGCGCCCGCCATTGCAAGATCGTTCACCGTGCCGTAGACGGCAAGTTCTCCGATGTCCCCCCCGGGAAAGAATCTCGGCCGGACCACAAAGGAATCGGTCGTAAAGGCAAGCCTCCCTTCCTCCTCCTTCAGCACGGCACTGTCGTGACGGGTTGCCAGCGATTCGTTCGCAAAAGCGCTGATGAAGGTTTCCTCGATCAACGTGCGCATGGCTCTTCCCCCACCACCATGCGCCATCTGAACGGTCAGATGACGCAACAGGGGCCGTGGACAGCTCAGGGCAAAGTCGGCGGACACTCTAGACCACCTCCACGATATCGATACCAGGCTGCACAGGCCCCTTCGGCACTCACCATGGGTGCCCCAAGCGGTTCATCAGGCGTGCAGCGCAGGCCGAACGACGGGCACTCGTGGGGCCTGCGAAAACCCTGCAATACTTCACCGCTGTAACAATCAGTTCTGCGCGAAGCCGGAGGAGAGGATACTCCGAAGCGATTGGATGCGTCGAACCGGGCATACTCCGGCCTCAGCATGAGCCCGCTTTCCGGAATGACCCCGATGCCACGCCAATCCTGGTCAGTTCGCACGTATACCTCGTCCATCACGCGACAGGCCTCGAGGTTTCCCTCTCTGCGCGCGACACGCGCGTATGCATTCTCCACTTCGTGACGCCCCTCTTCCAGCTGGCTCACGCAGGCTCGAATGGCCTCAAGAATGTCGAGCGGTTCAAAGCCACAGACAACAATCGGGACCCGATACCGAGTTGCTATCGGAACGTACCCCGCGGTACCGGTGATGGTCGCAACGTGACCCGCTGCAAGCAGACCCTGCACCCTGCATCGAGGAGACGACAGAAGCAGTTCCACGACAGGGGGAACAAGCACGTGGGAAACAAGCACGCTGAGGTTGGCGATATTGCGACGCGCGCACTCGCGAACAAGCATCGCCGTTGCAGGAGCGGTCGTCTCAAAGCCGACTCCAAAAAAGACCAGTTCCTTCGATGGATTCGACAGTGCCAGGGGCAGCGCGTCGAGAGGCGAGTACACGACGCGCACGTCTGCCCCCCCGGCCCGCGCGGTGAGGAGATCGTCGTGGCTTCCCGGCACACGCAGCATGTCGCCGAACGAGACCAGGGTGACGTTCGGAAGACGGGCAATGGCAATCGCTCGGTCGATCAAATCGATCGAGGTCACGCACACCGGACAACCTGGCCCGTGAATGATGGTAAGATTGGACGGAAGCATCTGATCAATGCCAGAGCGCACGATCGCATGGGTCTGCCCTCCGCAAAGTTCCATCAGCGTCCACGGGTGACACGCGAGGCGCGAAATCTCGTCGACAATCCGACGAGCGGCTCTGGGGTCGCGGTATTCGCTCGCGTACTTCATTCCGCGACGCTCGAAACGGTTTCGGTTTCCAGCATACCGTCGAGAATCGCCCGCGACTCCATCTCCCCCAACAATGCGACGATCGCCCGAGCTTCTTCCTCATCAATCCGAGCGATGGCAAACCCGACGTGCACAATGACATAGTCGCCAATCCCGGCCTCTGGAACGTATGCCAGACTGACCTCTCGAGACACGCCACCAAAATCGACGCGGCCTGTGCGCAGCACGTCATCCCCGACTGAAACGATGCGAGCTGGTACTCCCAGACACATTACCGCACTCCTCCTGACCGTCACCCGACCGGCGCGAACGCAACCACAGGCACGTCGAGCATTGCAAGGGTCCAAGACAACGCCACGTCAGTTCTACCCGATGAGTGTACGCTTCGTTCTTCGTTTCGGTCATCGGTCTCGAAACCGATACCGTCCTGTTCCCCGTCTGGAGAGGTGGCTGACTCGCACAGGCCGGGCCGATCGCAA
>JAJXVI010000619.1 GCA_021782195.1 bacterium
TCGTTGCCGGTGATGTTGCGGTACACGCCAGGCACGAGCGGGGCCTTGCGCACGCGGTAGTGCTCATTGAAGATCTCGGTTGTCTCCGCGTAGTTCCGGCCGGCTTTCAACGCCAGCGTGTTTGCGCTCGCAAATTCCCGGTTCTTGCCGAACTTCTCTTCAATCCACTCGAGGGTGGGATCCATCGGGCGGTCGTAGAGCCAGTACATGACGCCCAGTGCGAAGAAGTTCTTGCAACGCTCGGTTTCCTTCTTCGACAGCTTGAGCTCGGCAAGTGCGTTGGCGGTAAGACTGGAGAGGGGAAGTTTGATCAGGCGGTATGCGGAAAGGCTTCCATCCTCGAGTGGATTGGTTGCATAGGCGGCCTTTTCCAGATTGGCAGGTGTGAATGCGTCTTCATTCACCACGAGCAAACCGCCGGCCTCGAGGTCGGTGAGGTTGACTTTGAGTGCGGCCGGATTCATTGCCACGAGGACGTCCGGCTGGTCTCCGGGCGTGCGGACGTCGCGTGAGCTGAAGCTTATCTGGAAGCCGCTCACACCGGCGAGCGAGCCAGCCGGTGCCCGAATTTCAGCCGGATAGTCGGGCAGGGTGGAGAGATCGTTGCCCGATACGGCCGTGCTCACGGTGAACTGCTTGCCGGTCAGCTGAATGCCGTCGCCCGAGTCGCCCGCAAAGCGAATGGTGACGTTCTCAAGTTCCACGACCGGTTGCGACGTCGGTTCGGTGATCGTGTTCATCAGGACTTGCTTCTTCCTCTGCTGCTCCCCGGGCAGGCCGGCGAGGGGAGGTCTGGGCGTATGGGTCGCTCAACACCTCGTGCCGGACGCGGAGGGGCAGGATTTTGGATTTCAGGAGGTTTTACCAGCGCGACCAGATCCACCGTAGCGCAGACCGTCAATGCGCCCGCGAAGGAATGCACACCCCATTTACCCGATGGGCCATCGTCTGGTCGGCACCGGGCATCGATGGGAGAGGCTTGCACGTCGCGTGAGGCGATTGCGGCGACATCGTCAGGGTCTGCTCGCAAAGACTGTGGCAGGCCGGCACGGAAAGTCCGAGCCAGCGCAGTCCACTTCTCCGCACGTCCCCGCATGCCTTCCTTGCGGGGAAAAAAATGCCGGAAGCCCCGAGCGAGGCAGTTCTTGCAGACCCTGCCCAGGCGTCGTGGTTCAGGACCCTCGGCCGTTCGCGTTGTGGGAAGCGGCCTGGTAGCTTCGGAAAAGGTCGGCAAAGAGCCGTGGAACGAGCCGCATGCGTTCCGGAGACTCGACGTAGGCCACGCGCATCTGTGTTCGTCCGGGGTTTGGCGCCCCGTCGGGAACATTGTAGAAGCCGCTCATGGGGGAGGTCAGCAGTGTGAGACGTCGCCCCTCGAGATCCACCGACCCTGTCGTGGCACAGTACATGACGAAGTCCATGGCGTCGAACTTCTCGTCGACTAATCGGCGCACGTCGATTGTCGAGTAGATGGCGGCCTCGGGGCGACTTGCGATGACGCCAGGAAGCAGTTGTTGCATCTCGCTCGTGAACGAGTCGAGCATGCCGCGATAGTATGCGCGTTGCTGTCCGTACCACGAGGCCAGGCTTGCGTGGTCGACCCTGGCAATGGCACCGAACACGTACTGACCGATGGCGCGCGAACAGAGGCCGGCGGTATTCTCGGCCACGGCCGCGGCGTGAAAAGCCTCGCTGTCGGTCACCAGTGCACCGATGCGCAGTCCGCAGGCGTTCCATACCTTGGAGGCGCTTTCGATTCTGATGCGCCGTCCGGTCAGGCCTGGAACCTCCTGTTCGGTCAGGCTCCATATCGACGTGGGTGGACCCTCGCCGTAATAGAGTTCTCGATATGCCTCGTCGCTGACCATCCAGCAGTTGTGCCTGACACAGAGTCGTGCGAGTTGCCGCATCGTATCGCGATCATAGTAGTGTCCCGTGGGATTGTCGTACGGGATGACGACAAGCGCCCCGGGTTGATGTCGGGACATTGCAAGGTCAATCTCTTGCGGGGAGGGGAGACTGAAGCGCCCGTCGTCGTTCAGCGTGCGGGTGATGGAGACCGTGGTGCGTCCGAGTCTCTGGGCGAATGCCGTGTAGTTTGTGTAGGCCGCGTCAATGAGCATGAGCGGTCTTGAGGGTGCGGTTGCGCCGTCGGGCGAGGGCGTGGTTTGCGTCGGACCGCAGCATCCGCACAGCATGAGTTCCATGGCCTGGCTTCCCCCGTCGGTCACCTGCACGTGCAAGCCGTCTGTTCCGAGGCCGCTTGAAGCGATGATGTTGAGGAAGGCGCGACGCGTTTCATCCTCGCCCACGGTAGAAGTGTAGCGGACCACACCCGCGGAGAATGGACTTTCGGGAGCGTCGAGTTCGTGGAGTCTGGCGATCATCGCCGGATGCATCGGGAGCGAGACGTTTCCGATGGCCACGTTTATCGCGTCGGTCCCGTCACGGCGTTGCGCAAAGCGAATGCTTGCAATGCGAATCGGGGACGGCGCTCGATGCGCAAAGTGGGCCGACAGCGGGGGACTCACCCGCGTGCCAGTGGCGAGGTTCTGGTCGACCCCGTGCCCGGAGGGCAGGGGGGACGACGCGTTGAGGGTCGACTGGGCGCCGGGGGCAGAGGGGTTCATGGCGGTCCTTCCTGATGGAAGCTCGAGGCGCGGCCGGAAAGGTTGCGCCGATCAACGTATGGGGTCTGGAGGGCTGGTTGAAGCATTTTACAGACGAGGGGGGCGGGGCGTTGCATGAGACGCCCCGGGGGCTGACCTGGGGGCTGGGATGG
>JAJXVI010000620.1 GCA_021782195.1 bacterium
GTGGAATCTCCGGCGAGCTGCTCGAACCGTCCAGTCGGTGCGTAGACCTCGGCGGCCTCAGGAGGATCGTCCGAGAAAGGATCCACGTACCAGCGCCAGCAGTGCACGAGCCCTTCCTCGTCGAGCTGGTTGCTCGCGCTACGGCTGCGGTCGAAGTATGCCGATCCGACAACCTCGATGGTGTCAGGCGGTACTCCTCTTCTTTGCAGAATCTCCTGGAGCTGGCTGCCGTAGACAATGTGTCTGTCGGCGGGGAACAGCCAGGAGTCCGGATAGTCGCCCATGAGCACCGGGCTGTATGCGTACCAGGGCGCGCCGTGCCTGCGCCCGACGGTACCGGCGACAATCGGCGCGAAAACCGCCTCGCCCACCGAGAAGTACAAGCCCACGGGGAAGCGGCTGTGGAGGTCTTCAAGGACAGTCAGAATCGCCGATCGGTAGAGGGCGTGTGAGCGGAGCCCGGAGCGGATGCGCGCCAGGATCAGGGTTGTGAGGGAATCGGTTTCAAGCGAGCACGTCTCGCGTGCCAGGAGGGCCTGAAGGTGGCTCGTCTTCTCCAGACACGCGACAATGCGGCGGACACTCGGCCACGCTGGAAGCAGGTAGGCTGTGAATCCACTCTCGCGCAGGGTCTGAACGATGGCCGGACGACTGCTGAGCACGAGCAACCGGGCATTCCTGGGCGCAAGTTCATCCAGAACCGCACGGGCAGGCAGATAAAGCAGGTTCATGCTGGCATCTTCTAGCATTGTGACGATGATCGGTCCCTCCCCGGGAACCGTTGCTGACTGATTCCACAGGAGCGACTCACTGTCGGCTTCGAGTGCGTTTGCGTGTTCTTCGAGGTATCGCATTCTCAGCGAACCGTACGTGAAAGCAAAGGACGCAAGCGACATCACTTGCTCGGCAAGGAGGGCCAGGTGACGACGTTTCTGGTTACGAAGACAGGCAAGCATGGCCCGCCCCAATGCCGGGCGAGGGGGGACGACAATGCACAGAGGGCGTTGGCGGTACTCTCCAAACCACGCGTGAAGAGTGACCCAGAGGAACGCTTCTGCGTTCCACTCGGGGAACGAGGGAAGAAGGGCCGCGCGGTCGTCCTCACGCAGCCGGTCGATCCAGCGTCGTAGTAGATTGTGGCCGGCCGTGAAGTATCGGATTTCTTCCTCGGTGGTGAGTCGCTGTCGCCACCAGGTGTCCTCGCTGAGTGCACCACGTATCCGAATGTCGAAATTCAGGATGGTGGGTTCCTCGGAGAAATCTGCACGTACCCTCTGAAGGGTGGTCAGTACCGTGTTGGTGTCAAAGCCCTCGAGGGGGGCCTGCAGCAGGACGCAGGTGGGCGACGCGCACGCTCGGCGAACCGGATGTATCCGGGCACGCTGGGGAGTCAGCCTCAGCAGGTACCGGATTTTGCGCTTCAATCGGAACACCCATCGCGGCTCTATCAGAGTGAGCACATAGAGGCATGCCGTAAGAATCAGGACGACTGTCAGTGTCTGGAACAGTGTCAGTGCCACTATGGTCAGTCCCTCGGGCATGTTTACAAGGTGGGTTGGCACGGCATCCTCGCAATGTATCGCAGTAAAAAGTGAAGGCTCCCGGGCCGCGTGTGTCGTGGCCTGAGGGGGGTGGGCCCGGACCCTCTCAGGGCGGACAACAGGGTTCGCCAAACTGCTGACTTTGCCTGTTGTCGCTTGACGGCGGCGCGATCTGACATTGACTGGGAGGCATAAGGCAGCCTTTCAGGCGTACACGCGCCCGCAGGGACAACGCGCCGGCACCTCGGAGCTGCTGGCGCCAAACAGTCGGCTGCACCAGTCGCAATAGTAGCCGGAAACGGGTGCGTATCGGTCGCTCGGGAGCTTGCTCCCCTCCTTTTGAAACAGGCGCTCGCGAAGGGCCGGTTCCGGCGGGTAGACGCGATGATACGCTGCGTCAAGACCGGGGTCGCGAGCGATGAAAGCGCTGAGGATCTTTTCCGCTCCCGCCTTCGGATCCTCGCCGAGTCCGGTCAGACCGAGAATCGCAACGCGTTGAAGGAGGTCCTCAAAGAGACGGTGGATCGTATCTTCCTCTTCCTGCGGTGAGCGAGTCAACCGGTGGATCTGGGCATCCAGCATCTCCATCGTGCGGGTGGTTTCACGCAGGCGTCGAGCAGCACGGTCGACGGACTCGGGCAGTGTGACAGGCTTTACCTGAGGGTCGGTGGATTTCGGGTCGTAGCGCCAGGTCGACTGTCCAGATTCCTCACGCCGGATGAGGTCGAGTCCGATCCCTACCAGGAACAGTTCGCGAGCGATATTCAGCCCGTCACGCTCCTTTTCCTCGATCGGGAGCCAGTCCACGTCACGCCGGGTGTGCAGCACGTTGCCCTGAGGGCGTGCGAGTTCGGCCCCGTAGTGGGATCGCCACTCGCCGAGTCCGTGGACGAGTCGCAGCGGAAATGCGCCCCGCTCTCGCAGGAAGATCGCCCGGTGTGGCTCATCGAGTTCCTCTTGCTCCCACTCCCGCCCGAACTGGGCGATCAGGTTACGGAACTCGTCGACCGATGCACCGGCATTCCTGGCCCCCTTGTACAGAACCCAGGAATTCGTCTTACGGACGGCGTTCTGCGGGTCGGCGTCGTTGGTGTCGAGTCCGAGGAAGTAGTCGGCCTGCGCTCTGAGTCGGTCGAGCTGGGTGGCACGCGCGTCAGCGGTCTGATATGCGGTCAGGAAGGCGGAGAGCACGTCTTCCTGGTGACGCCCGTGTCGGAACAGCTCCTTGACGTCGTCAAGGC
>JAJXVI010000621.1 GCA_021782195.1 bacterium
CTCAACAGCGACTTTGAACGAGGATATCTCGCGCAAACGCCGCTCGGCCGCATCGGCCGACCGCACGACATCGCGCCGGCCGCCGTCTTTCTCGCCTCAGACGACTCGTCGTGGATGACCGGCACGGAGAGGGTGGTCTCGTCGACGCTTTCCATCTTCTGCTGGTTGTTCATCAGGGCGACCATGTAGCGCACGGTCCAGGCGACGTCGCGCGGTTCGAGGTTCTGCGGGTAGTCGATGACCTTGCGGCAGTCCGGGCAGTCGTGGGTGCCGGGTCCGTGGAGCGTGCCGCAGTGGTTGCACGGAATCTTGAGGCCAAGCTTCTTGCTGAGCTTGTAACGACCCACCTTGGCCAGGTTGTATCGCTTCGGGTCGAAGAAGAGGTTGCCAAGCAGCGTGCGCGCGCTGTCGACCGATGGGGGGTCGCCCGGTCGCAGTTTGCGGTAGATCTCGATGAGCGCCTCTTCCTTGTTGGAGACGCTGTCTTTGGCCATCGTGTTGACGATGATCGGGTCGCCGTTGAAGATCTGCAGGATGTCTTTATCGTTGTCAGACCAGTCGGTGCCTTCGAAAGCGGAGAGCGCACGGATGAGCACGGTGGCCGGCAGCTTGCGGGTCTTGTCGATGCGCACCATGATCTGGTCGGCGGCGTCGCTCTCGAACTCGAGCCAGGCGCCGCGATTCGGGATGATCTGGGCTTTGTAGGTTTCCCGGGACGTGGCCGGATCGATAATCTGCTCGAAGTAGATGCCAGGGGAGCGGACGAGCTGGCTTACGATGACGCGCTCAGCACCGTTGATGATGAAGGTGCCCTTGTTCGTCATGTACGGGAAGTCGCCCATGAAGATGTCCTGTTCCTTGACTTCCTTGATCTCGCCCCCTCGCTCACCGTTTTCCCGGGTGATGAGTCGAACCTTCACCTTGAGCGGGCGGGCGTAGGTCATGTCGCGATCGCGGCATTCCTCCTCGCTGTAGGTGGGCTCGTCAAGGGAGTGCTCGAGGAATTCCAGTACCAGGTTGCCGGTGAAGTCTTCGATCGGTGAGATGTCGCGGAATGCCTCGCGCATCCCCTCGGTGAGGAACTGCAGATACGAGTCGAGCTGCAGCTCGATGAGGTTCGGGATGTCGAGCACGGGGGGAATCTTCTGGAACGAGACGCGACCGGTGGCGGAACGCCCGTTCGCGGATAGTGTGCGCTTCATCGCCATCTGGGGTGTGGCCATCGAGTAGTCCTCCTTAAACGACCTGGGAAGGGGCTGCTGCAGAGCAGGCACCGAATGACGCGGGGCGGCTGTTTGCCGCGTGTGCCTCGCCTGCCGCGCGGTGCGACAGGGCGAACTCCTGTTCGGGAAGTCCGCAAGGCTTGACCAGGGCTAGGGCTTGGAACTCTGGGTGCGCGAACCGAAGCTGTCGCGAAAAGCATAAAAAAGCCAGGTCACGCATCGAACCTCGCTTTGCGATGGTGCCAGCAGGATACTGTTCTATGTCCCGAAACCTCGCAGGCATGTTCATCGTGCTCCTCGGGTAGGCGTACACGGACCGACCCGGGTGCCACCGATGCCACGCTCGTGTTGCTGTGCCCGCTCGTTCGGCGCCAGCGTGGGGCAGGGGACGCCCGGATGTCTACCGAGGCACCTTCTGACCGACCGTGCCCAGCTGGGTGCGGACGGCCCTTCTCTGTGTGTGCAGTGTCTCGTTTTGCGGGCAGGCCCGAAACCCGAGGAACTCCGATCAGCGGACGGAAGAGGGGATAGCTTCACAGCGTGCGATCCATGCTAGCACAGGGCATGAGGCGTGTCAATGGTGCGGAGGGGAAAATCGGGAGCGGCGTTTCACTTACGTTGTTCGCAGCCGTTGGCTTGGAAGGAAAGCCTCAATCGCACTTGGAAGAACGCCGAGTCCTGGGGGATCAACATGTCCCGTGTGGGGGGACGTGGAGTGAAGGTTCGGCTCGCCTTGAGCATTGTGGGTCGCCGGGTCGTTTTTTGCCGTGCGTGCTGTGTTGCCAGGGCAGTTGCGTGGAGAAAGGGAACGACCTTGAATGGCGACCACCTACGACTGGTCCAATCCTGATCAACCGCTCGCCGCAAGCCAGGGCCGCGTTTTTGTCGACCCCGTCACGGGGAGGAGCCTCGTGGTGTCTGTCGGACACGAAACCCGGATCTGGCGCGACGTTGCCGCCTCACTCGCTGCCGTTGCCCCGCAATGTGGAGGATACAGTCTCGTGCGCCACGATGAAACGCAAGATCTGACGGACGTGGAGTGAGACCTGCTCGGTCACGGTCGTTCTGGTGTCGCGCGTGGTAGCCTGCGGGTTGACGAGGGGTGTGAGCGATGGAATCGGAATCGTCGGTTGTCGAGACCCTGTCGTTTGAAGATGCCGAGGCCTTGCGAAAGAGCGGCGAGTACGCGAAGGCGGGCCGCGCTTTCCACGATCTGTGTGATCGCGAGGGGCGCGCGTCAGCGGCCTGGCGGTACGTCTACTGTCTGCGCAAAGCGGGCTTCGTCGACGCGGCGCTGCGGGTTGCGCTCGCAGTGCGGCGGCGCCACCCTGAAGACACGTACTGTCGCGGCGAGCATATCTGGTGCATTTACGCCGCGCGTCTGCAGCCGGCGCAGCGCGCGGAGGACGAGGCAGGGGTCTTTCGGGCCGCGGACGACATGATTGCGGCGGGGGCGGACGACCTGTCGCTGCGACTGGCGGTGTTCGCGGCCGCGGGTCTTGCGAAGCGCAAGGGACACTGGCACCGCGTCGCGGAGTGGTGTGATCGGCTCGATC
>JAJXVI010000622.1 GCA_021782195.1 bacterium
CCGCCATCATTTGTCTCGGGATTGAGGAGGAGCGCAGGATGGCGGCCAGTTTCCCGAATACTCACGTGGTCCGCCTTCCCAACGGGGTTGACGTCGAGCGCTTCGCTTCGGGCGATGGTCGCGCGTTTCGAGCCCGTCACTCGATTCCGCAAGAGGCGCGGGTGATTGCGTGCGTGGCGCGGATCGATCCGCAGAAGAATCAGATGCTGCTGCTCGACATCCTGGCGTCGCTCCCCGCTGACGTACACCTGCTCCTGGTGGGGCACGTGACCAATGAGGCCTATCAGGCTCGGCTGCTGACTCGGGTTGGCCGAGAGAATCTTGCGGCGCGGGTGACGCTGGTGGAAGGCGTTGACGGGCTCGCTCAGGAGCTCGTTGACGCCTATCACGCCGCAGACGTTTTCTGCCTGCCTTCCAGGCACGAACCGTTTGGCATTGCCATCCTGGAGGCCTGGGCCAGCGTTCGGCCTGTGGTGGCCGCACGGGTCGGGGGCGTTCCGTCGTTTGTTGACGACGGAGTCAACGGCCTCTTGTTTCCCGACAACGACCATCAGGCTGCGCGTGAGGCATTACGACAGCTTCTGGAAGATGCCAGCCTGGCAACGCGCCTTGCGCGCGAAGGTCGCGAGAAAGCCTGCAGGGAGTTTTCCTGGAGTGCGATTACGAAGCGCCTGATAGGCGTCTACGACGCGGCCATCGCGCGTGTGGGGCCTGCAAAGCGCGGGTCCCGCAATGGCTGAAGTTGACACGCAGACCCTGGATTTCCATCACCCCGTCGTCAGGGAGGCTACCACCATCCACACGCTTGCGATTCAAAGTTCTGGTCACGCCGGCGCGCCTGCGCGCAACGTACCGACATTTCGACGGCTTCGTGTTTTCCTTGCTTGCTTTCGATCGCGGGTGAGCCGATGAGGATCGGAGTTACTACATTCGGCGGTGACGCAGGTCGCTCCGGAATCGGTCAGTACGTCATCCAGCTTCTTCGTGAGTTCGAGCAGTTCCGCGAGGACGTCGAGTTCGAGGTGCTGATCAACGAGGCGGAGCGTGACGTGTTCTGCCGTGATTCCGAACGCGTCACGCAGGTTTCCATTCCCGCGCGCTACCGCTCGGCCGTTGCGAGCATTGCGTGGCATCAGTGGGGCCTGCCGAAGCTGTGTCGACAACGTGGGTACGACGTGCTGCTCGTGACGGCCGGAAATCGACGGCTTCCCTGGAGGGTACCGTGTCCGGTGGTCGGTGTCGTGCACGACCTCGCGTCGGTACACGTGGCGCAGAAGTACAACTGGCTGCATCAGATCTATATACGGCGCCTCATCCCACTTCTGGTCAGGCGCCTGGACGCGGTCATCACGGTCAGCGAGAATACGCGTCAGGACGTTCTTGCCCATGCCCGTGTTCCCGCGCATCGCGTGGTCACGATTCCAAACGGCGTGGACCATCAGTCATTTGCGCCGCGCGCGGCGACGGATGCGCAGACAAGTCTTGCGAATCGCCTGGGTCTCAGGTTTCCCATTGTGGTGTACGTTGCTCGAATCGAGCATCCCGGAAAGAATCACGTGCGTTTGATAGAGGCGTTTGAGCGGCTGAAACGTGAGAACCCCGCATTGCCGCATCAACTGGTTCTCGTGGGACGAGACTGTGAACGGGCTGAGGAAGTACACGCGGCGGCGACTCGGAGCGCTGTGGTCGACGCCATTCGTTTCTGCGGTTACGTTGACCAGGACGATCTCCCCCCCCTGCATGCGGCGTCGGATCTGTCTGTCATGCCGTCGTTGTTCGAGGGCTTTGGCCTGCCTGTTCTCGAAGCCATGGCGTGCGGGGTGCCGGTCGTGTGTTCATCGGTCTCGTCTTTGCCGGAAGTTGCGGGTGGGGCCGCGATCCTTTGCGATCCGTTCGATGTGAACTCCATCAAGGACGCCATGCACACAGTGCTTGTCGACGCTGCGATGCGGGCCGACTTGCGCGTGCGAGGCCTCGAGAGAAGTAGATCGTTTCAGTGGAGCGCAACAGCACAGCAGACGCTCGACGTGCTGCGGAACGTTGCAGGGAACGGGACCGCGCAGCAGACGCTTGACGTGCTGTGGAGTGCTGGAGGCATGGGAACCGTGCCTGAGGACGTCGACTCGCTGGATATCCTGCAGACTTCGGTGCACAACGTCACGCGTCGGGATGCGGTGAACCGCATTATCGAGTACCTTCGGAAGGGCGGCTCCTCGGTGCACGTGTCGTTTCTGAATGCCCACTGCGCAAATCTGGCCTGCTGTGATGCGGAATATCGACGTATTCTGGAAGATTCGGCGATGCGGCTGCCAGACGGGATCGGTGTGCGTATTGCGGCGCATTTTGGGGGTCACGCCCTCAAGGAAAATGTGAACGGCACCGACCTGTTTCCGCAGTTATGCCGCTCGCTCGAGGAGATGTCGGCGCCGGTGTATCTCCTGGGTGCTCGTCCGGCCGTGGTGTCAAAGGTTCAGGAGCGGCTCGCCGCAGACTTTCCCGGTCTTCCCGTGGTCGGCTTTCATCACGGCTTTTTCTCGCGGGCTGACGAGTCGGCCGTGGTGGAAGCCATTGCAAACTCCGGCGCGCAACTGCTGTTTGTGGCCATGGGTTCGCCCCTGCAGGAAAAGTGGATTGCCCGGAACATCGATCGACTCGGTGTTCGGGTTGCTATCGGGGTGGGCGGACTGTTTGACTTCTACTCTCGCACCATTCCCCGTGCTCCTGCGTGGATGCGGGCTTCTGGCCTCGAGTGGGCCTATCGTCTCTATCAGGAACCTC
>JAJXVI010000623.1 GCA_021782195.1 bacterium
GAGCGGATTGACGCTCCCCAGGCCGCCCCGCGCCCGATGAGGGTCACGTTTCTGGAGGCCACGACGAGCGGAAAGGACGCCTTGATTGCGAAGGCGCTTGTCAAGTCGTACGGCGCCATTCGCGTGCTGGAAGGCGTGGAGCTGCGGATCGAGCGTGGCGAGCGTCTCGCACTGGTGGGACCGAACGGGTCGGGAAAATCGACGCTGTTGCGCCTGCTTGCCGGATTCGAACCGCCGGACCGCGGTACCGTGAACCACGGTTTCCGCTTGCAGGAGGTCTTCTACGCCCAGCATCAGGCGGAGGCGCTTGACCAGGCCCGCACCGTGCTTGACGAGGTTGCCGAGGTGGCGCCCGCCGCCATGGACCAGACCACCATTCGAACCGTGCTCGGGTGCCTGCTTTTCACGGGCGACACCGTGCACAAACTTGTCGGGGTGCTGAGCGGTGGGGAGCGCAGCCGGGTTGCGCTGGCGCGCTGCATTGTGCGCCCTTCAAATGTCTTGTTCCTCGACGAGCCCACGAACCATCTCGATCTGACCGCGCGGGAAAGTCTGCTGGAGGCTCTGGCCGAATACGAAGGAACCATCGTCTTCACCTCGCACGACCGTCACTTCATGGACGGTCTGGCGACCCGCGTCGCGGTGATCGACGAGGGGAAGGTCATAACGTATCCGGGCAACTACTCGGAGTATCGATCCCGCTGTTCCGGGGGGATGGCCGTCGCGTCCACGCGCGGGGTAACGTCCCCCCGCACCGACGAAGCGCAGCGTGCATCCGGAGGCGCTTCCCCGCGGGTCGCCGCGACGAGCGCTGGAAGTGCCCCGCCTCGCGGTTCCGCGACGTCCCCTCGGGGAATGGAGAACGCCTCGCAGTCGCCCGCGTCCGCGACGAGCGCTGCACAGACGCGCCGATATCCCCCTCCGAAATGGAAGGTCGAGGCGCTCGAAACGAAGATTTTTTCCATTGAGGAGGAGATTGCGGGGATCACCATGCGTCTGGCCGACCCGACCGTCTATCAGAAGGCGGCGGATGCAGTGGCCCTCAAGTCTCGCTACGAAGCGCTCGTTGCTGAGTGCGCAAAGCTGACGCGGGAATGGGAGGAACTCACGTCGTAGCGTGCGCTCGTGCCGCGCCGGACCGTGGACCGTGCTCTCGCGACGCGACGCGACGCGCCGGACCGCGCGGAGGTTTCGCGCGAGGAAGTTGCCGCGCTCGAGATGCGCGAACAACCGCCGCGTCAGGTCGGGGGGACGTCCCGCAGCACGCGCTCCTGGTCTGTACGTTCCTTGAGAAGGGCACACAGGCTGCTCTTGAGCAGTTCGGGACCGAGCGAGCGCGCGTGCAGAAGCACCAGGGTCGCGGCCCAGTCGATGGTCTCGCTGATGCCAGGGGTCTTGCGCAGATCGAGGGCGCGTACCCGTTCCACGTAACGCACCACCCGTTCGGCCAGCGCTGCGTCGAGGTCCGGTACGCGCCGCGCCAGTATCTTGCGTTCCATTTCGCGTGAGGGGAAGTCGACGTAAAGAAACAGGCAGCGCCGCCGCAGCGCGTCGGAGAGGTTGCGGGTGCCGTTGCTGGTGAGCACCACCGTTGGACGGCAACGCGCTTCCACGCGTCCAATCTCGGGGATGGTCACCGCGAAGTCGGCCAGTACCTCGAGCAGGAACGCTTCAAACTCCTCGTCGGCCCGGTCGATCTCGTCGATGAGCAACACCGCGCGTTCGTCTGCCAGGAGCGCCTGGAGGACAGGTCGGGGCAGCAGGAACTCGCGAGAAAAAAAAGCGCTTGCATGTTCGCCCAGGCGGCGCACCGCGGTCTCAAGGTCGGGAGCCTCGCCGATCACCTCGCCCACACGGTCGCGTAGTACCTGCGTGTAGAGCAGTTGCTTACCGTACTCCCACTCGTAGAGCGCGCGCGACTCATCGAGCCCTTCGTAGCACTGCAGGCGGAAGAAGGGACGCGTGCCCACGCCTGCCAGGGTGCGCGCAAGTTCGGTCTTGCCGACGCCGGCCGGGCCTTCCACGAGGAGCGGACGTCCGAGGCTTTCCGCGAGGAAGAGTGCGGTCGCTGCCTCGCGGGAAAGCACGTAGCCCTGCGTGGCGAAGCTCGCGACGAACCGGTCGGGGCTTTGTTCTTCGGTTTCCATGCCCATGGAGTGTTGTGCGCGTCGCGCGCCTTCCTGCCGACGCGAGCGCCGGGTGCGCTCGGCCGGCCGGCGGTGACGGGTGCGGTATTCTCGAGGCGAAGGTGCGTCGCGCATCGACCGGCGAATCCGTGGGACGTGAGCCGACTCATGGTGGCTGGAGGTTTGTTCCGATGACCGCAACGCGCATGCTCGCCTCGCTGGTGGCAAAGTGCAGGGAAGCTGGCCTGCGCATCTCGCCCGCGGCGCTGGTGGAAGGTGCGCGCGCGCTTGTGGCGGCAGGCGATCTGGCGACGGAACCCGAGACGCTTCGCACCGTGCTTCGTCTGGTGCTTGTCTCGGGCCGCACGGAATGTGCGATTTTTGATCGCGTGTTCGAGGCGTTCGTGAAGGCGCACCGTCCGCCCCGCGCGGTCGGGCGAGCGCGGGGCCTGCGCGCGATGGAGGGGGGAGCGAGCGCGGGGGGAACAAGCGGGTCGTCCGGCGGGGACGGAGCGGGGATGCCGCGGGGCGAAGCGTCCCCGGGAGGTGCAGCACGATCCTCGGCGTCGTCGTCCGCCGGTGGGTCGCCTGCGTCGTCGTCCGCCGGTCGGTCGCCTGCGTCGTCGTCCGCCGGTGGGTCGCCTGC
>JAJXVI010000624.1 GCA_021782195.1 bacterium
CAGGAGCCGAACGTCCAGGGTCTCCCCGCGCATGGACACAAGCGCGCGGGCCCAGCGACGAAATCGCGAGGCCGCGCGAGTTCTCCCTTCGTTGAGACAGTTCTCCGCGTACAGTTCCAGCACGCGGGCCTTCTCCGGCACGGCGCGCGCGGCACGCCACGCATGGCGGAGCACGTCCACCGCTTTGCGGGGCTGCAGCGTCACCACGTGGACGCGTGCGAGCCCCTCCAACGCCTGCGCATGAATCGGGTCGTCGGACGAGGGGACATCGGCGACCAGGCGCGCAAACGTAACGATGGCTTCCTCGTACGCCCCTTCCAGACACAGCGCGTGTCCTCGTTGCAAGCGCAGCAAAGGGGTCTCCTCAACGGCATCGAGCAAGGACAGCAGGCGCCGGTGACGACCATCCGCGAGCAGACGAGGGGCCTCCCGCTCCAGCAGAAGCGTGGCGGCCACGCGGTCGGGGGCCGCGAGCAGGTGGGCCAGGGCGTCGAGCGGATCGGCACAGATCTTCGCTGCGGCGCGGTGCGCGAGCATCCGCAGGCGGGGCTGCTGCGCGAGGCGGTGTTCGAGAAATCCGCGGAAAAGGCCATGAATGCGCCACGTTCCATCGGTCAGGGCCTGCAGAAAAAAACCGGCCCCGTGCAGGCGACGCAGAATCCGCCCGGCATCCGCGCGGCCACCTACCCGGTCGCACGCGTCCTCCGTCAGAACGTCCAGCACGCAACAACGAAGGAGGAAGTCCTGTTCCTCTGGAACCAGCCCGTCAAGAATTTCCGTGGTCAGGAATGCATCGAAAGACCCCGGATCCCCCCCGGTTCGCAGCCAGAAGTCGACCGCAATCGGCCACCCTCCCGTTGCCGCCAGAATCCGATCCGGATCCAGCAGGGTGTCAGCGAGGGCAGCAGCGTGGGGGGCTTCACACGGTTCCCCCGCGTCAACACCCCCTGGGGTCCCGGATCTCCCACCGCCGTCTGACGACCCCGCCGCACCCGCACTCACCCGAGCGCGACGATCTGCACACATCGCGGCGATTTCCTCGCGGGAAAGCGTCATTTCGTCAAAAGCGATCACCGCGGCGTCTCCCCGCGCCAGCAAACCACCCCAGCACGCGAGGACCGGAATCTGTCGTCCCGAAAGAACGAAGTGCACCGACTGCGGGGCGTATCGCAGCAGGTAATCCAGCGCAGCGGGAATCCGCAGGGCGTGCACGTCATCGAGAACCCACACCACGACCGGCGCGTCACACAGTCCGTTGATGATGACATCGAGCACGGACCGCCACCGCTGGGCCGACAGCAGCGCCTCGGCCTGCGCCATCCAGTCGGCGCGAGGCAGCGACGCGCGCAACGCGGCGAGGACGTGCGACACAAAAGTGAACTCGTCCTCGTCGGTCTCCGAGACAGAGTACCACGCGAGACACCCGCCCGCTGCGATCCGCCCGGCCGCCCAGGCGGCAAGGTGGGTGGTCTTTCCCGAGCCCGGCGGCGCCACAACCGCAAAAGCACGAAGGTGGCTGCATGCATCAAAGCGGCTCTGCAGACGCACGCGAGGAGCGGCGTGACCGGCCACCACGGGGGCCACGACCCGCGTGCGCGCAACGCTCAACATTTGCCTACGCGTCCGCGAGGAGGTGCTTGAGAATCTTTCCCACGGGGCTCTTGGGGAGGGCGTCGCGCGTCACAAACTCTCGAGGCGTCTTGTACGCGGCCAGGTGGGCCCGGCAGAATGCCTTCAACTCGGCGTGCGTTACAGGACTGCGCAGTACAATGTACGCACGCCCGACCTCGCCCCAGTACTCGTCGGCCACGCCCACGACCGCCACCTCAGCGACCTCGGGGTGCTGGCTCAGTACGCTTTCGATCTCGGCCGGAAACACGTTCTCACCGCCGCTGATGAACATCTCCTTGCTGCGTCCGCAGATTCGGAAACGTCCGTCGGGTTCGCACACGGCGAGGTCCCCGGTATAAAGCCATCCGTCGCGAACCGGCGACTCCGCGCGCTGCCAGTAGCCGTGCATCACGTGAGGGCCACGGATAAGCAACTCCCCCACCTCGCCGCAGGCCGCCAGACGCCCGTCGGCCGCCTGCAGGCGAAGTTGCACGTGGGGGAGGGGAACGCCGACGTAGCCGCCCGTGCCCCCGCTGAAGTTGTTCGGACCCGCTTCCGTCAGGCCGTACCCCTGCACGATGGTCAGCCCTTCCGCGGCATAGGCCCCAAGGAGCGCTTCCGGACACGGCGCACCACCGCTCACGAGCATTCGAACCTGACGCAGGGGCGCAATGTCACACTCCAGCAGTTTCTGGTACATGGTGGGCACCAGGAAGAAAAGTGAACAGTCGTGGTCTTTGACGAGCTTGAGTGCCGCAGGCGCATCGAACGAACCGCGCGAGGGCAGCACGACGGTGCCTCCGATGCAGAGAAGAGGCGTGGTGAGGACGTTCAGGCCGCCCGTGTGAAAGAAGGGCGTGAAGATCGGGGCCACGTCGGTTGGACGCAGTCCCCACCCCGCAATGGTGTTCCAGGCGTTCCACTGGATGCTCTTTGCGGTAAGCATCGCGCCTTTCGGAACTCCGGTGGTCCCACCCGTGTAGAGGATGAGGACGGGCTGGTCGGGCTCGACGTCGACTTTGGGAGGCTCGGAGTCTCGCGTCTCGACCCACGGCCCCTCTCCCAGGGACGGTTCGCACAGGGAAAGGCGCGGACGACAGTCTGCGAGGATGCGCTCCAGTTCCGGTGGCGCCAGGCGCGCGTTGGGCGGTACGCAGATTC
>JAJXVI010000625.1 GCA_021782195.1 bacterium
GGATCCGCGAGCCGGACCGTCCCCTCCGCAGCCTCGTTGCGCTGATAGATCAAGACCGCAGTGCGGGCCGTTGCGCCAACACGGGCAAAGACTCGGGGAAGGCCGATGATTTCTCGCACCCTGCCGTATGTCGCCATCCAGTCGCGAACCGGAGCCCATCGAGCATTCGCGAGCAGACCTTCTGGCACAACCACCGCCAGCCAGCCCGAAGGACGAAGCAATCGCACAAACCGCTCAACAAAGAGGTGCTCCACGGGAAAGCGCGAGGCCCGCTCCAGATGGCGACAGAGACGAGGCGTGCATCGAAGGTCAAACAACTCGGGAAGCGGCGACAGTCCGGAGCACAACCGCCAGACCTCGCTTCGGCCCAACACGGCCAGAGCAAGGTCCCAGGCTTCGGGCTCCGCCCCTCCCGCAGCCAGACGCGCAAGTTCCGACAACCCTTTGCCACCGTAGGGTGGGTTGCCGACCGCCACGTCAAAGCTTCCCTCCAACACTCCGCGCTCGGGATGATCGAGCAAACCGTTTCCCGTAAAGACATCGACGCCTTTGAGTTCAGGGTCCGCATCGATTCCAGTTACCCCTACCAGGGAGCCATCCCGCGCTTTGACTGCGTCCAGAAACACGCCACTCCCCGCCGCAGGATCGATGACGCGAATCCCAGGAGAGCCTTCCGGCGAATCAAACGCCCCGTATTCCTCCAGCACCCGAACCGTCGACTGTGCCACCAGCAGGGGGGTGAAGTACTGACCGAGCGCTCTCTGGGGACGAGCCTCGACCGACGCGCGTCCTCGGCTCACCGGCGGCGCGCCAGAGCCTTGAGACTCTTGAAACTTGACTGTGAGAGGCGGCGACGAAGTCGCGGACCCGCAGCGATAGCCGTCTCGTAGATACTGAGCAGATGGAGAGTGCTGGGTCCGATCCCCCCGTGGTTCACATTGGACGCAGCCTGGATGCGAAGTCGGTTCAGACGCGGTGCGTCGTCGAGAAGTCCGCGGAGAGCGCGCACATAGTTGGCGGTCATGATGTCACGGTCCTCGTGGGAATCCACCAGTTCGCCCCCTGGCCAGCGATGCACCACGTCAACAACCCCGCCGGCGGCAATGGCCAGAACCGGCAGCCCGAGTTGAAGTGCTTCGTCAACCACCAACCCCTGGGTTTCTGTCAGGGAAGTAAACACGAACAGGTCGGCAGTTCGATACCAGGCCGCGATGGCGTCACGAGCCACAGGTCCCACAAAAATCACCGATTCGCCCAGTTCGAGGGTCTTCGCATGGGCTTCAAGAGGTATGCGCTCCGGACCGTCCCCCACGATTACCAGGCGAACCCCTTCCGAACGAGCAACAGCAAAAGCGTCGAGCAAAAGATCGAGGTTTTTTTCCCGCGCGAGCCGCCCGACGTAGAGCAGAACGCGATGGGCTGGAGGGATGCCCAGACGAGCCCGGACTCTCTCACCAGCCAGCGCTGACGCTGGCTGCAAGCGCACTTCAGTCGGCACGATATCAATCGGCACGTCAACGCCGTAAGACTCGAGCAACTCCTTGATCGGAGCCGCCGGAACCACCACACGGTCGGCCATGTTGCTGTAGGTGCGACTGATCCACGTCAAGAGCGCCTTGCTTACAGGAGGCGCAAGCGGTACGTAATGGCTGTAGTCGACCAGTCGCGTATGATACGTAAAAATGAGAGGAACGCGAATGCGTCGAGCATGCTGCCATGCCAGCAATCCTGTCACAAAGGGGCACTGCGCGTGGATCACATCCAGGGAAGGCACCTGACCCTGCATTCGAAAGGGGGTCACCAGACGATAATCCGTGCTCGTGGGCAGCGGGAGCGAGTGAAAAGGGATAAGGCAGGGGTCCGGCGCTTCCTGCACGGAAGGACCGAATACATACACCGAGTGACCCAACGCCTCGAGCTGTTCGCGAAAGGTTTCGATGGAGACAACCACTCCGTTCAGGGTGGGCTTGTATATCTCGGTGTACATGCCGATCCGCATGGCGAGGATTTACCCAACGCACCTCACAGCCCCTCCTCCCCAACTGGTTCCGAATGGTCCGGACCCGAAAAATCGATATGACAGGACCGCCTGCCACACAGACAGAAGGGTCTGACGCTCGCACGCAACCGCACCGTGACCATTGCTCGTAGGAGGAGATCCTTCGCCGTGAGCACGCGACTGACCCGTGGAAAACTGCCCCCCGAACTGCTTCACCCCCTGCTGACGCTTTGCGGTGCACGTTCCAGACGAGTGCTCATCCCCCCGGCCGTTGGTGAGGACGCCGCGGCAGTGTTGACGAGCCTGCCTTGCATGGTGGTTGCGATGGATCCGGTCACGGCCGCACGCGAGCGCCTGGGCTGGTATGTGGTTCACGTCAACGCCAATGACATTGCAACACGCGGGGCAGACCCGGCCTGGTTCCTCTTCACGTTGCTCCTACCAGACGACGACACCACTGTAGAGGATGTCCGGGAAATCTTCCTGCAAGTGGAGGCTGCGTGTCGCGAAGTAGGTGCCGAACTGATTGGTGGGCACACCGAGGTTACCGATTCGGTCACGCGCCCTACTGCAATCGGTACCATGATAGGAGAGGTCACCACGTTTCGTCTGACTGCGACCAGTGGGGCGCGTCCCGGCAACCGCATCGTGATGGTGCGTGAGTGTGGTCTCGAAGGCACTGCGCTGCTCGCCACGGAGTACCCTGCCGAACTGGCGCAACGTGGTGTTCCCGCTACTGTCATCGACGCTGCCGCCCGTCTCTACGAC